>CALVUW010000018.1 GCA_944363695.1 uncultured Bacilli bacterium
GCCAATAATTCAGCAAATGCTTCTGCCATACGTCCATCTATGAATCTAAAATCAAATGTAGTGATTACTGGAGGAAGTGGTACAAAATCTGATCCATTTACCATCACTCTTGGCAGCTGATATATGAGAAAGTGTAGATGAAACTGCACTTTTTTGCATAAAACGGGGCGATAGTTCGTAAAAATATTTGACGGTCTATAAAAAATGTGGTAAAATCAACTTGTTTGTAGCTTGATATACCTCATGCTCAAACCGCATTGAACAGGTAAAAACAATTTATTTGTACCTTAAAAGCGAGTCTTAAGTAATAAAAAAAAGGAGGTAAGTAAATGTACGCAGTTATTAAAGTAGGTGGAAAACAATATCGTGTTAGTGTTGGTGATGAAATTTTCGTTGAAAAACTTAACGCTAATGCTGGTGATGTTGTTACTTTTGATCAAGTATTAATGTTAGATTCAAAAGTAGGATCTCCCTATCTAAACAATGTAAAAGTAGAAGGTTCTGTTATTAAAAACGGTAAGAATAAGAAAATCCGTATCTTTAAGTACAAGAATAAATCTAGATCTAATCGTAAGACACAAGGTCACAGACAACCATATACAAAAATTGTTATTACAAAAATCAATGGTTAATTATGATTACGGTTACGATAAAAAAAGAACAAGATCATTTTACGAGTATTCAAATCAGTGGTCATGCCATGTATGCTGATTATGGGAAAGACATTGTTTGTAGTGCGGTAAGTTCAATTGCTATTACAACGGTTAATGCTATTTTAGCCTTATCCCTTAATAGTATTTCTTATCAAGTAAATGATCAAGGTTTATTAATAGAAATTACCAAACAAGATGAAACAACAGAGATTCTATTAGGCAATATGATTGCTATGCTTAAAGAATTAGAACAGAAATATCCAAAAAATATAAAAGTAAGATAAGGAGGAAGACGATGGAACGTTTACTATTAAATATTCAATTGTTCGCTCATAAGAAAGGACAAAGTTCTACATCTAATGGTCGTGATTCTGCCGGACGTAGATTAGGAGCGAAAGCAGCAGATGGTGAGTTTGTAACAGCTGGTAGCATTATTTATCGTCAACGTGGAACGAAAATATTTCCGGGTGTTAATGTAAGACGTGGAAATGATGATACACTTTATGCAACAGTAGATGGTATTGTTAAATTCGAACGTCTAGGAAGAGATAAGAAA
This sequence comes from uncultured Bacilli bacterium, assembly GCA_944363695.1. Taxonomy (GTDB): domain Bacteria; phylum Bacillota_I; class Bacilli_A; order RF39; family UBA660; genus Onthousia. The sequence continues at coordinate 1,210 of CALVUW010000018.1, forward strand.
CAAACTTCTGTTTATCCAGTTGGAGAGTAAGGTATTGTGAAAATACCTTTTTTTTGTTATAATAAAGGCACTTTGAGGGGTGATAGATATGTTTGTAGATGAAGTTGAATTAACCGTAATTGCTGGAAGTGGTGGAGATGGTTGTACTGCTTTCCGCCGAGAAAAATACATCGCTTATGGTGGCCCTTACGGGGGAAATGGTGGACATGGAGCGGATATTATCTTTAAAGTAGATGAAGGGTTGCATACATTATTAGATCTACGCTATCAAAAGATGATTAAAGGTAAAAAAGGAGAAAATGGTAAAGGTAAAAATCAGCATGGTAAAGGTGCTGATCCGGTTATTGTCAAAGTACCACAAGGAACCGTTGTCACGGATTTAGATACAGGCTTGATTTTAGCGGATTTAAAAGAAAAAAATCAAGAAGCATTAATCGCTAAAGGTGGCCGTGGAGGTCGTGGTAATACAGCTTTTAAAACCCAGACCAATACAGCTCCTAATTTTTCTGAAAATGGTGAACCGGGTGAAGTGCGTCATTTAAAAATTGAATTAAAATTATTAGCAGATGTTGGACTAGTAGGTCTACCAAGTGTTGGGAAAAGTACGATTATTTCAAAAGTGTCGAAATCAAAGCCGAAAATTGCTGCCTATCATTTTACTACCTTAACACCTAATCTAGGTGTGGTAAGAGCTAGTAACCAGAAAACATTTGTCATGGCTGACTTACCAGGACTTATTGAAGGAGCAAGCCAAGGAGAAGGTCTAGGAGACCAATTCTTACGCCACATCGAACGTACCCGTGTATTGTTACATGTAATCGATATGAGCGGTAGTGAAATGCGTGATCCTTATGAAGATTACTGTTTAATTAATAAAGAACTAGGCGCTTTTAATCCTAAATTATTACAAAAACCAATGGTGATTTTAGCCAATAAGATGGATTTACCTGGAGCAGATGAGCATTTACAAGAATTCAAACAGAAAGTAACTGATCAAAAGATATTTGCAATCTCGGCTTTTGAGGATAAAGGCTTACAAGAAGTGATTGATTATTTATCTGATTTATTAGATACCATTCAAAGCGAAGATTTATATGAGCAAGAAGCTTTTGAGTCTCATGTACTATATACCTTTAAAGAAGAAGCACCTTATACGATTACTAAAGAAGATGATGAATTTGTTATTTCTGGGGCAGGTATTGAAAAACTATTAAAAATGACAAAATTTACAACCGAAGAGGGTAGAATGCGTTTTGCTAACAAACTACGTAAAATGGGAATTGATGATGAGTTAGCGAAAATGGGTGCCAAAGATGGTGATATGGTACGTATCTTAGATTTTTATTTTGAATATAAAGAATAAAGAAAAGGACAATCGTATCTTTTCTTTTTTTGCTAAAAACGATATAATAAATACGGTGAAAACATGAAATTACAAATTGATGGAAAGACGTATCCTGTTATAATCGATAAGAAAAAAACGACGAAAAATCTCTATATTCGCATAAAAGAAGATTTAACTGTCTATATTACTTGTCATAGTACAACAAGTGATAAACAAATCGAAAAGATTATAAAAGAAAATAGCAGTAGTATTAGAAAAATGATCGAACGTACTAAGAAAAAACAACAATATCAGCAAGAATTTTATTTTTTAGGAAAACGATATGATGTTGTTTACACCGAATACTGTGATATTAGCTTTGGCCAGGATAAAGTGTTTTTACGACGTGAATTTGATTTAGATAAATGGAAAAAGAAACAAGCATTGCAATTATTTTATGAACATCTAGAACAATGCTATCACAACTTTTCACGACCGATTCCCCATCCGAGTTTACGAATTAGAAAAATGAAGACACGTTGGGGTGTTTGTAATGTGAAAACGAAAGTGATTACCCTAAACTTAGAATTAATTACGAAAGATATTCACTGTTTAGATTATGTTATTTATCATGAACTAAGTCATTTAGTAGTACCCAATCATTCAGCTCAGTTTTGGCAGGTAGTAGGAGAAAATTGTCCGGATTATAAGAAGTATCGCCGGTTAACGAATGCTTTAGGAGAGGAGTAGAAAAATGATCATTAGTAGTATGGATAACGAGAAAGTAAAACATTACAGAAGGTTACAGCAGAAAAAATATCGTGATTTGTATCAAGAATTTTTAGTAGAAGGGCCACATTTAGTATTAGAAGCTTATCGACAGGGAATTTTAAAAGAAATAATTGTATTAGAAGATGAAGTGTTTCCCTTAGATGTGCCGTTAGTGGAGGTAAGTGCTGCGGTATTAAAAAAAATTTCACAAGTGGAAACGCCCCAAAAAATGATGGGATTATGTAAAAAACAAGAAAACACAACCATAGGAGAACGTATTTTAATTTTAGATGCGCTGCAAGATCCTGGTAATGTTGGAACGATTATTCGTAGTGCTGCTGCTTTTGATATTGATACGATTATTGTAGGAGACAATACGGTAGATGTTTATAATCCAAAAGTGATTCGCGCAACACAAGGGATGTTATTCCAAGTACCAATTGTTCCCTTTTCCATTGATAAGTTAATACCAATTTTAAAAAGTTTACAAATACCAGTTTTTGCTACCAGTGTGACGCATGGTGTGGAAGTGGATCAGTTAAGGGAAGAAGATAAACAACGTTTCGCTTTAATCGTAGGAAATGAAGGCAGTGGTGTCAATCCGACTTATTTACAAGCCTGTGATAAACGCCTCTATATTCCGATGAATGCCGCGGTAGAAAGCCTAAATGTAGCCATTGCGACTAGCATTCTGTTATATGAAATGAGGCTGAAATAATGAATTTAATTAGAATAGGAAGAGTAACAACAACCCATGGTATCAAGGGTGAAATTAAAATTTTAGCAAGTCTAGATGAACTACAACGACAAGAAGTTTTTAAAGTTGGTAGTCATTTGTGGATTGAACATAAACCTTATACGATTGCTAGTCATCGTGTTCATAAAGGACTTGATATGATTTGTTTTCAGGAATTCTCTAATATCAATGACGTATTGTTTTTAAAGGGTAAACATGTTTATAAAGACAAACAAGAAATAACATTAACGCCTGATCATATTCTAGATGATGAACTCGTTACTTTTTCAGTTTTGACAACTGCTGGAAAAACAGGTAAGATAAAGGCGATTGAGAAAACCGGTAATCAGTATAAAATTTTAAGATTAGTAATAGAAAATAAAGAAGTGTTAATACCGTATCATAAAGATTTTATTGAAAAAATAGATCCAAAAGAACAGGTGATTATCGTTAAATTATTATAAAGTGGTGGTAGGAATGAAAATTGATATCTTAACATTATTTCCTAATATGTTTACAGGTATTTTAGAAGAATCGATTATAAAACGTGCAGTTGAAAAACAAGCTGTGACAATTGAATTGCATAATTTCCGTGATTATTCAACGGATTTGCATCATAAAGTGGATGATACGCCTTATGGTGGTGGAGCTGGTATGGTCTTGATGTGTCAACCGATTTTTGATTGCGTTAATGCTTTACGGACACCAGATAGTACTGTGATTTTACTCACACCAAGTGGTAAAACGTACAATCAGCAGCAAGCTTTGTCATTACGATCAAAAAAACATCTCATTTTGATTTGTGGTCATTATGAAGGCTTTGATGAGCGGATTCGTACGCTTTGTGATGTTGAATTATCCATCGGTGATTATATCTTAACTGGTGGAGAAATACCGGCCATGGTGTTAGTAGATTCTATTGTTCGTTTATTACCAGGCGTTATTAAGGAAGAAAGTTATCAACAGGAATCATTTTCAGATGGAAAACTAGATTATCCAACTTATACTAAACCTAGCATCTACCAAGGTCTAGCGGTCCCTGAAGTATTATTATCAGGTGACCATCAAAAAATAGCCCAGTGGCGAAAACAGGCAGCTTTAGAAAAAACAAAAGAAATACGACCGGATTTACAAGGAGATGACTAGGATGAGACGCTATCATGTATTAAGAATCAGTAAAACTTATGATGAGAAAATTCCCTTAGATAATGTATTACGACTATCTTTTTCAAAAATCCATATTTCATCAGTTTCTATTTATAATCCTAACTTTCAAAAAGAAGTGATAACAAAAAAGGTTATGAATAACTATCAGAAATTACTAAAACGCTTAACCTTTTATTTAGAAACAGATGATGAGACAGGAACAGCTTATCAAGAAGCCTTAAATGAAATAGAGCGTTTTCGTTTACTAATCAAAAATAAATATCGTGCTTATATGTTAGAAGAACAGTTAAAGGAAATGGGAAAAACGCTATCTTTATTGCAAAAAAAAGCAAAACGCAAGTTACAAATGTTACAGCATGTTAATATAGTTCAACAAGAACGAGGAAGAGGGGGAAAGTAAGAATGAAATTACATTATGAATTAATAAAAAAAGAAACACATAGCAAAGCTAGACTAGGCAAGGTTATTACCAACTATGGGACCTATCAGACGCCAATGTTCATGCCAGTTGGTACTAAAGCAACGGTAAAGGGAGTAAGCCCTGAAGAATTAGTCGCTGCCCATTCTGGTATTGTGCTAGCAAATACTTATCATTTATGGCTAAGACCGGGTGAAGATATTGTCCATAAGGCTGGAGGTCTACATCAATTTATGAATTACCAAGGCCCAATTCTAACGGATAGTGGTGGTTTTCAAGTGTTTTCATTGGTTAAAAACAAGAAAAAAGATATTACCGAAGATGGTGTCCATTTTAAAAGTCATATTGATGGTAAGAAGTTATTCTTAACTCCAGAGATCTCTATTCAGATTCAAAATAAGCTGGATAGTGATGTTGCTATGAGCTTTGATGAATGTCCACCAGCCAGTGCTTCTTATGAATATTTAAAAAACAGTGTAGAGCGAACGCTTCGTTGGGCAAAGCGAGGCAAAGCGGTACATAGTAATCCCAATCAAGCTTTATTTGGCATTGTCCAAGGAGGTGCACATGAGGATCTACGTAAGTATTCAGCCGTTGAGACGGTCAAATTAGATTTTGATGGTTATAGCATTGGTGGTGTTGCTAACGATGGAGAGAGTAAAGAGGATATGTATAAGGCTATTGATTATTCAATTCCTTATTTGCCAGAAGATAAAGTACGATATCTAATGGGTGTTGGAGATCCGATTGATATCATTGAAGGGGTCATTCGTGGCGTTGATATTTTTGATTGTGTACTGCCAACTAGAATTGCCCGTCATGGTCAAGCTTTTACGCGTCATGGAAAAATCAATTTAAATAACGCTAAATATAAAGAAGATTTTACACCGTTAGAAGAGGAATGTGACTGTTATGCTTGCCAGCATTATACCAAAGCTTATATTCGTCACTTAATCAATTGTGATGAAATGTTTGGTGGCCGTCTTCTTTCGATTCATAACATTCGCTTTTTAACTCGTCTAGCCGAAGAATTACAGGAGTCTATCAAAAATGATTCGATTTTGGCTTATCGTGAGCAATTTATCAAGGAGTATCAAGGTAAATGAAAGTATTAACTATTCGTGAGCCATGGGCTAGTTTAATTATGGAAGGGTACAAAATGTATGAATTTCGTAGTTGGAAAACAAATTATCGAGGTAAAATACTAATTCATGCTGGTAAATCGTTAGAAAAAGACAATGCGACAAAGTTCGCTGATTATCATTTATCTTATGTGTTAGGCGCTATTATTGGTGAAGCTGAACTGGTTGATTGCATCTTGGTAGATGAGCCTTTCATAAAAGAATTGCAAAAGAGGGATCCAATCGTTTATGGTCCTAGTGAACATAAACGTATTTATGCTTGGAAACTAGTAAATGTTAAGAAATATAAAAAGCCAGTTTTTGCAACTGGCAAATTGGGACTATGGAATTATGAAATAGAAGATTGATTATCTTCATTTTTTCTTTTTATTGGGATGATTATTTTTAATATAACGTTCATATTCAAATAAATCATTAGGCGTCATTTTTAGAAAATAACATAATTCAGGAATAAAAACAGAAGGGAAATTTAATTTCCCGTTTTCATACCGAGAATATAGATCTTGTCCTACTCCTAGGTGTTCAGCGACCTCTTTCTGCGTTAGGTTAAGCATTTTTCGCTGTTCTTTCATTTTATCGTGAAAATCAATATTGACATTTGTATTCATATTATCGTCACCCGCACTTCATATACTATATTTATTATAACAAAAAGATGCATAAGATAACAGTTAGCATTTGATAATTTTCTATATTTATAGTAAAATAAATGCAAGGAGAAAGAATTATGAACGAAGAAATAATAAAAGATGTAGAAAATAAAATGAAAAATGCAATTGCCAATCTAGAAAAACGATTTACAACGGTTAGAGCAGGACGTGCTAATCCTTCTAGCTTGGATGGTGTAATGGTAGAATATTATGGCTCTATGACACCGTTAAAACAGCTAGCAACAATTTCAGTACCTGAAGCTACTCAGTTATTAATCAAACCATTTGATAAAAGCTGTTTAGGGGCTATTGAAAAAGCTATTATTGCGGCTAATTTAGGATATAATCCTGGTAATGATGGGGAAACAATTCGTATTGTGATTCCTGCTTTAACAGAAGAACGCCGTAAAGAACTAACAAAACAAGTAAAAGCAATGGGTGAAGAGGCAAAGGTTGTCATTCGTAATATTCGTCATGAAGCTAATGAGAAGATTGAAAAAATGGAATTACCAGAAGATGAAGAAAAGGGCATGATGAATCAAGTACAAGATTATGTCAATGAATATAATAAAGAAGTAGATCGTCTTTATAAAGAAAAAGAGCAAGAATTATTAACAGTCTAACTTGCAATTCGTTAATTAGATTGTTATAATAAGTAAAGTTTAAATGTGATGCCGAAGAAGTAGTAATAAAGTAAATGAGGTTAAGAGAGTCTATGGCTGGTGAAAATAGATCTTCATTCTTTATGAATTCACCTTCGAAACTGCCGTTTAGGTCGGGTCGCTCCGTTATCAGTCATAAAGAAACAATTAAGGTGGTACCACGGCTTTTCGTCCTTAGGAAAGCGTGGTTTTTTATTTTAAAAGGAGGAGGAAAACATGAAAGACAAAATTCAATCACTTCAAACACAATTTGCTGCTGATAGTAAAAATGTAGATGATCGTATGGCTATTCAAGAGCTAAAGACGAAATATATTGGTAAAAAAGGATTGATTACCGAGTTGATGAGTTCATTAAAAGATATGGACAAAGAAGATAAGAAAACATATGGGCAATTGATCAATCAAGTAAGAACTGAATTTGTAACAGTCATTGATGAGAAAGAAAAATCCTTAGCGCAGGCTGAATTAGATCGTAAATTGCAAGAAGAAACAATAGATGTTAGTTTGCCAGGCGAAAAAATCAAACGTGGTTCTTTACATCCATTTAATCGTATTATTGAAGATGTAGAAGACTTCTTTGTTTCTATGGGTTATGATGTTGTGGATGGTCCAGAATTAGAAACAGATGAAAATTGTTTCCAACGATTAAATGTACCGTTAGGTCATCCTGCTCGTGATGCCCAAGATACGTTCTATATCGATGAAGAATATTTATTACGTACACAAACTTCTGCTGTTCAGGCTAGAACGATGCAAGAAAATAAAGAAAAAACGCCTATTCGCATGATTTGCCCTGGCAAAGTATACCGCCGTGATGATGATGCGACCCATTCTCATCAGTTTGGACAAGTAGAAGGATTAGTCGTTGATAAAGATATTTCATTAGCTGATTTAAAAGGAACGCTAGAATTATTTGCAAAAAAAATGTTGGGTGAAAACACTAAAGTTCGCTTTCGACCTAGCTTCTTCCCATTTACAGAACCTAGTGTAGAAGTAGATGTCAGCTGCTTTAAATGTGGCGGTAAAGGTTGTACTTTATGTAAACAAACTGGTTGGATTGAATTACTAGGTGCTGGTATGGTCCATCCTAATGTACTTAGTATGGGTGGTTATGATCCAAAAGTATGGAGCGGCTTTGCTTTTGGTACTGGATTAGATCGATTAGCCATGTTCCGTTATGCTATTCCAGATATCCGTTATTTATATACCAATGATGTACGTTTCTTAGAGCAATTTGCTAGAAAGGATGAAGAAAATGTTATTAAGTAGAAAATTTGTCAGTGATTATGTTGACATTGATGTTGATACAAAAACTTTAGCCGAAGATATGACCGGAATTGGTAATGAATATGATAGTTGTGGCAAACTATTACCAGTTTCTAATCTTGTGATTGGTAAAGTAGTAGATTGTATAGCTCATCCTGATAGTGATCATTTACATGTATGCCAAGTAGATATTGGCCAAGAAACTTTACAGATCGTCTGTGGTGCTCCTAATGTAAGAGCTGGCCTAAAAGTTATAGTAGCTTTAAATGGAGCAGTATTACCTGGTGGTATCATTAAGAAAAGTATCATTCGTGGGCAGGAGTCTAATGGTATGTTATGCTCTATGGCAGAGCTTGGACTTGAACATAAATTTTTAACAGAAAAAGATGTCGCTGGTATTCAGGAACTACCAGATGATGCACCAGTTGGACAAGACCCTATTGCTTATTTACAACTAGATGATGAAGTTATTGATTTTGAACTTACTTCTAATCGTGGGGATTTACTAAGTATTTTAGGTATGGCTTATGAAATCGGTGCTTTATATCAAAAACCAGTAAAAGAAATTGATACGACTTTTGCGGAAACAAAAGATGATATTAAGAAAAGTTTTACATTAGATGTACAAACTGATAAATGTCCATTATTTTTAGTAAAAAAAGTGACGAATGTAACCATTAAAGAAAGTCCTGATTTTATTAAAAATCGCTTAATCGCCTCAGGTATTCGTCCGATTAATAATGTTGTTGATATTTCTAATTATGTTATGTTAGAAACCGGTCAACCATTACACTATTATGATGCTGATCGCTTAGGAGATCGTTTAATCGTGCGCATGGCAGCAGACGAAGAAGTATTAACAACGCTAGATCATCAAGAAAGAAGTTTAACCGATCAGGATATTGTGATTGCTACTTTAGATGGTGCTGTTGGACTAGCTGGTGTGATGGGTGGACTTACAACTGAAATAGAAGAAGATACCAAAAATATCATCATTGAGGCTGCTATTTTTGATTCTACAACTATTCGTAAAACATCTAAGAAAGTATTACGAAGTGAAGCTAGTAATCGCTTTGAAAAAGGAATTGATCCAAAACGTACGTATTTAGCTTTATTACGCAGTTGTTATTTGTTAGAAAAATATGCTGATGCTACGATTGTTGGTGGGATGGTAGAACATAAAAATATGCCAATCGAGGATAAGGTTATTCCTATTACCGTCGAAAAAATTAATCAAATTTTAGGTATCACCTTATCTAAAGAAGAAATACTTACTATTTTTGATCGTTTAGCTTTTACTTATAAAGAACAAGATAATACTTTGTTAGTTACGGTACCAACAAGAAGAACTGATATTTCGATTGCGGAAGATTTAATTGAGGAAGTTGGTAGAATCTATGGTATTGATAAAATTGTCGGAAAGCCAATGATCTTACCAGTAAAACCTGGTTATGTTAATAAAGATAAACGTTATATTCGGCATAAATTAGCAGACCTTGGTTTGAATGAGACCCTAAGTTATGCCTTGATTTCTGATAAAGACGTCTATCAATTTACTGATCAACAATTTAAACCAATTAAAGTTTTAGATCCAATGAGTGAAGAACGCAATACTCTTCGGTATAGCCTATTAACTTCTTTGTTATCAATTTATCGTTATAACCGAGCAAGAGGACAAAAAGATATTCGCCTATTCGAAATTGGTAAAGGCTTTTATGCTTTAGGTGATCGTTATTATGAAGAGACAAAATTATCTATTTTAATGAGTGGACAGTATTGGACAGGACTTATGAGCCAAAAAATTGATTTCTATATTTTAAAAGGAATATTAGAAGAATTATTAGATAGCCTAGGATTTCAACAACGCTATAGTTTTGTAGCCAAGGCCCATCCCGATCTACATCCAGGTCAAAGTGCTAGTATTAGTATAAATAATCAAATAATTGGTTTTATTGGTAAAATACATCCCGCTGTTGAAAAAGAAGATGTATATGTTGCTGAATTATCACTTGATAAATTGCTAGCGATGCGGGTTAAGGGAATGCAGTATAAAGAAATCTCTAAGTATCCAGCTATTAGCAAAGATGTAGCATTTGTAGTGGATCGTTCTATTACGAGTGAAATGCTAGAAAAAACGATTAAAAAAGCTGGTGGTCATTTATTAACATCTATTCGCTTATTTGATCTATATGAAGGCGAGCATATCGCTGCTGATAAAAAATCTCTAGCTTACAGTTTGACTTTCCAAGATATGAAGAGGACTTTAAATGAAGAAGAAGTTATGACTATCTTTGATAAAATCATTCATAGTGTCACAACGACCTATCAAGCAGATTTAAGAGATAAATAGTTATGAGAGGTATCTGATAGTAGATACCTTTTTATTTGTCGCATAATTCTTAGTCATTAACATAAACTAAATTAAGGTGAGTATATGAAAAATTGGAAGTTATATGTTAAAACAATTTTAGTTCCAGTTGTCTTAGGTGGTATTGTTGGATGGTTTATTTCTTCATCTATTATGTATGATAATCTGATACAGCCCCCGTTAGCGCCGCCATCTTTTTTATTCCCGATTGTATGGACGATTCTTTATATTTTAATGGGAGTTTCCTATGGATTGTTAGTCCAAAATGGCCAAGATAGTGAAGATATTAGTAGTATTTACTATTTACAATTATTCGTTAACTTATTATGGCCATTATTTTTCTTTGTTCTGCAATGGCGATTATTTGCTTTCTTTTGGCTATTATTATTAATCGGTTTGGTAATTGTCATGATCATTCGCTTTTATCGTAATCATAGAGGAGCAGGGCTGTTGCAAATTCCGTATCTGTTGTGGTTGTTCTTTGCCGCTTACTTAAATCTATCTATTTATATTTTAAATGGATAGTTGTCAATATGGTTATATAACCATAAAAGATCTTGTCAAGAAAAAGTTTGGTATGCTATAATCGAACTATAGAAAAATAGGGAAGTGACAAGAGATGAAAGATAGCAGTAGGTTAACCTGGGGGGGGATTTTAGCAGTATAATCAATACTTTCTTTCATCGTGTTAAGATAAGAACAGGATAATGGTATTCTGTTCTTTTTAGTGGTAAAAAATAGGAGGAGTAAAATGGAAAAGAAGAAAGAATTAATTATATCGATTGTAGCAATTGTAGTATTGGTACTAGCAATTGTAGGAGTGAGTTTCGCCGCATTCAATTATAGCCGTACTGGTGAGAAAGTCAATACGATCACCTCTGGTGCGATTAGTATGCAATATACGGAAACAGATAATGTCATTCAAATTGATAAGGCCTTGCCAACAACGGATGCGACAGGTACGGTGAGATTAAAAGAAGGAGAATACTTTGATTTCAGTGTTAGTGGTACCATTCAAGGAACGGCTAATATCAATTGGGAGATTGCAGCTGAAGATATCACCACAGCAGAGAGGAAAATAGCTGGATCAAATATCAAACTCTATCTAACCGAAGTAAATGATTCGCAAGAGACAGAAGTAATGGCTCCTAAAATTTATAGTGAAGAAGCAAGTGCTAATGATTATACGGGAAGACCATCAGGACAGATGAGTTTATATGCAACAACCAGCAGTACAAGTTTTACTAAGAATTATCGATTACGGATGTATGTAGATGAAAACTATAATCCCCAAGATGATGGTGGGGACTTAGTCTT
>CALVUW010000019.1 GCA_944363695.1 uncultured Bacilli bacterium
ACAAAAGGCTCTATTCTTTCTGTATTTAAACAGAAAATTAAGTTGTTTGCTTCACGTGAAAATCTAAGTGAAATGTTAAGTCATAGTGATATCGAATTAGCTGATATTGGACGTAAAAAAACAGCTTTATTTATTGTTGTACAAGATGAGAAAAAGACTTATCATTCATTGGTAACGATTCTATTAAAACAGTGTTATGAAACATTAATTGATGTAGCGCAAGAAAATGGAGGATCTTTACCGGTTCGTACCAACTTCTTATTAGATGAGTTTGCTAATATGCCACCGTTAAAAGATGTTACGACGATGATTACCGCCGCTCGTTCTCGCCATATTCGCTTTACGATGATTATTCAAAACTATGCTCAATTAAATCAAGTGTATGGCAAAGAAAATGCAGAGACGATCAGAGGTAACTGTGGTAATATTATTTACTTGATTTCAACAGAGCTTGCAGCTTTAGAGGAAATCTCTAAAATGTGTGGTGAAGTTAAAAGTAAAAAAGATGATAAGACAGCATCGACGCCACTGGTTACAGTTTCTGATTTGCAGCGAATGAAGCAATTTGAAGTGATTATCATGCGTATGCGTATGCAACCATTTAAAACAAAATTTACACCAGATTTTAAAATTGACTGGGGTAAGAAATATCCTAAAGCTGTTTTCCCACAACGCGAAAAATGGCCTGTTAAAACATTTGATATTAAAACATTTGTAAAAGAAGAAAAAAGGAAACAATTACTCAAAATGATGAGTGAAGCTAATATAGAAGGACAAAGTGGAGGAGCGCCAATGTTACCGCCTAATCTATTAGAAAGACAACCAATTACACCAAATGCTATGCCACTAAAGGAACCTAATATGAATCCAGCTTTTGCTCAAACTCCAGCGGCGCCACCGCCAGCACCAATGTTAGATGTAGATGAGTTGGTTAAGAAAATTGATGCTAAAATTGCGGAATTGGAAGAAGAAGAAAAACGTCAAAAAGAAGCAGAAGAGAAACAGGCGAAAGAACAAAAAGCACAAGTAATCGAACAGCCTGTCATGACAGAAACAAAACAAGACGAAAAGCCTGCTGTTACATTAGAATTGACAGAAGATGATGATGATGATTTCTTCGATGATTTCTTTGATGAATAAAAAGTAATGAATTTACTTTTTTTTCTTGCCATAGTATAATAGGTTTAGAATAAGAGGGTGTATGCATGTTAGGTACTATTAAAGAAATCATTCATAATCAAGTATTAATTGCTTTAGATATCGATTTATCTCAGCAAACTAATTTAATGAATATTCATGTAGTATTTGAAGATCAAGCTACTAAGATTGTTGGTGAAATAGTAGAAGGAACGAAAGATACTTTAAAAGTCAATATTGTTGGTCAAATTGTTGAAAATACCTTTTTGCCAGGTAGCCGTCAGAAACCATCTTTTCGTTCACAAGTTCGTATTGTTACGATGGAAGAGCTTGCCTTAATATTAGGTAGTCAACAAATAACTCCTCAGACTATGATGTTGGGTTATTCTACTACCTATTCTAACTATCCAATTAATATGGATATGAATGCTTTTTTTAGTAATCATTTTGCCATTTTAGGTAATAGTGGAAGTGGTAAATCATTTGCTGTTAGTCGGATATTACAAAATGTTTTTACAGATCCAACTAAAACACCATTAGGTGCGAATATCTTTTTATTTGATGCTTATGGGGAATATACGGCTGCTCTTAAAGAGTTACCACAACTGAACCCTAATATGCGCTACAAAAGCTATACGACTAATACCAATTTTGGTGATAGTGAAGTATTACAAATTCCTTTATGGTTATTAGATGTGGATGACATTGCTTTGTTATTAGAAGTGACCACGCCTAATCAATTACCAATTATTGAAAAAGCCTTACGGTTAGTGCCAGTTTTAACCGGTGATGATGAACAGGTAATTCCTGCCAAAAATGATATTATTGCAAGAGCTTTATTAGATATCTTATTGAGTGGCCATCAGTCGACCAAAATTCGTGATCAAGTTATTGCTGTCCTAACGAAATTTAATACCAAAGAATTAAATCTTGAGAGTCTAATTGTCCAGCCAGGATATACGAGAACCTTAAAACAATGTTTGTATATTGATAAAATGGGTAAATTGCAAGAAATGGAATTAGTGGTTAATTTTGTTAAAACGTTTATTAAAGAGCAACTAGAAGAAACCACAACAGCTCCACGGTTGATCCCTTACTCGTTAAAAGATCTAGAAACTGCGATGGATTTTGCACTGATTAGTGAAGGTATTTTAAAAAGTGATAAAGTATATGATTATGCTAATATTTTAAGTGTACGTCTACATTCTTTAGTAAATAGTAAGTACCATGTTTTCTTTGATGTTGATCAATATATATCAAAAGAAGGTTATATTAAAAAGTTATTAACTTCCTATGATCAAAAGAAATGTCAAATTGTTAATTTTAATATTAGTTATATAGAAGATCGGTTAGCTAAAACGATTACAAAAATATTATCTAGATTGTTATTTACTTCTTCATTAGCTAGTACTAATCGGGGTAAAAATACCTATCATATCGTGATAGAAGAGGCTCATCGTTATGTTCAAAAAGATACTGATACCGATATTTTAGGTTATAATATTTTTGATCGAATTACTAAAGAAGGGCGTAAGTATGGTGTTATTTTAGGCCTTATTACTCAACGACCGAGTGAATTATCGGATACGGCTCTTTCGCAATGTTCCAATTTTATTATTTTACGGACCTTACATCCGAAAGATTTACAATATATTAAAGATATGGTCCCAAGTATTTCCTTAGAAGTTGCTGAAAGTTTGAAAAATTTAACACCGGGAAATGCCATTGCTTTTGGTAGTGCTTTTAAAGTACCAATCAATTTATATTTCGCTAGGCCAACTCCAGAACCATTGTCAAACAATGTCGATGTCTGTCAAATATGGTATGATTCATAATCAAATTACATAAAACTTAGCAAAATAGCATGAATAGGTACTTGGACTTTTTAGAAATTTATGCTAAACTAGTGTATAGTTAGGATAATATATTAGGAGGGGCAGCATGGCTTTAGATAAATTAAAACGATTAATTGGTCAAGAACCAATGGAAGAAACAGAAATAAAAGATGAGGAGTATTATAAAGTGAGTAGAGAAGAATATAGTTATGAAAATGGTATGGCTGGTAGTAAAATGATGCTACTAGAGCCTAGAGCTTATTCAGAATCACAGCAAATTGCAGATTATTTAAAAGAAAGAAATGCAGTAGTTGTCAATTTAAAAAGAGTAACACCTGATCAAGCAAAAAGGATTGTTGACTTTTTAAGTGGTACTTTATATGCAATTGGAGGAGATTTGCAGAAATTAGGTGGTGGTATTTTCCTATGTACGCCAAATAATGTTAATGTTGAAGGAAAAATCAGCGATGATAATGCACCATCAAAACCAGCTAAGTCTAGTAAGAGTAAAAATCAGGAAGACGATGAATTTGATTGGTAGATAAAACCCGAAAAAGGGATGTGAAGAAATGGACAAATTTAATTATGAAGCCAATGGCTATAATAAAGCAGAAGTAAATAAGTTTGTAAATGATGTAATTGCGGAAACTGAAGGTATTATCAAAAAATATCAAGAACAGAAAAAAGAAATAGAAAGTTTAAAAGATAAATTAAATCATTATGAACAACTTGAAAATACGTTAAAACAGTCCCTAATTAATGCCGAAAAAACAGGCGATAATATTAAACAATTAGCACGTGAAGAGGCTGATTCAATTATTAAAGATGCTAAACATAATGCGTCTCGAATTGTTAATGAGTCACTGTTAAAAGCAGAAAAAATAGAAAATCAGGCCGATGTGTTAGAACGAAATGTAAAAATATTTAAACGAAAACTTAAAATTATTGTTGAACAGCAAATGGCAGTTGTAGATGAAATTGAGACGCTAGATTTATACGAAAAATAATCTAGCTTTTCTTAACGGGAGATGATAGAGATTATATGGCTAGAAAAGAAAAAAGCTTGGAGTTATTATTGATGCAATATCAGGCGGCCTTAAAGACACTAGAGACGCAGTTGGGAATTTTATTAAAAGATTTTGAATATCGCAACAAATATAACCCTGTAGAACATATTAAAAGTCGTATCAAACAATACGATAGTATTGTTAGAAAACTAACTGATAGAGGTTACGAAATTACAGTAGAAAACATAGAAAAGCATGTTCATGATATGGTGGGAATTCGTATTATCTGTGATTTTTTATCTGACGTTTATAAAATTGTTGATATGATCGAAAGTTGCCAACAAATTACGATTCATAATCGTAAAGACTATATTTCTAGTCCCAAACCAAGTGGTTATTCTAGCTATCATTTGTTAGTATATGTTCCTGTTTACTTTATGGATGGAGTTAGGATGGTAGAAGCAGAAATTCAAATTAGGACGTTAGCGATGGATTTTTGGGCTAGTTTGGACCATAAAATTAGTTATAAATTTCAGGGGCAAGTACCGAAAGAAATTCAAGAAAATATGTATAAATGTGCCCTAGATATTAATGATTTAGATCATAAAATGTTGATTTTAAATGATAAGATGCGAACATTTAGAGAAGATAATGAAGTGATTTAATAGTTTATCTTCTTTTTCTTTCTTGCATAAGAAAAGTGTAGTAAAATAAAAATAGGTGATAAGTATGAAAAATAATAACGGGTTCACGTTAATAGAGTTACTAGCAACGATTACCATTATGTCAATTGTATTATTTTTGGTCATTCCATCTATTATGAATCTTGTTAATAATAATCAATCTAAATCTTTTGAATATTATGGCCAAAGTTTAATAGAAGCTGCTAAAATTTATGTTAGAAAAGAAGATGAAGATATTACGCCATTAGGTATTAAAGAATGGAGTGGCTGTGTTGATATTTCTTATCAAGAATTATTAGCTGCTGATTTGATTAAACCTTATTCAGACGAACAATATGATTGCACGGATGCGATTGTTCGCTATACTAGAGAAGAAAATGCTTCTAGTTATCAATATAATTTAACTTGTCTAGATACAACGGATCATACGATTAGTTTTACTGAGCAAATGTTTACGCTAAATACTTGTACGGTGCAACCAATGGAATAAACAGGCTTTTAGTTATTTAAAGTATTATTGGAAAGATGAGATATTAGAACAGGTTATAGAAGATGAAATAAAATGATCAAATAACTGATAAGGAGGCGATGGTATGGAATTATTAGCACCAGCTGGCAATAAGGCGTCATTTTTAGCAGCATTGAATGGCGGGGCAGATGCAATTTATTTAGCAGGACAACAATTTGGTGCTCGTAGTTATGCGACTAATTTTACCAATGATGAATTAGAAGAAGTATTATCGATTGGCAAAATATATGGAGTAAAAGTTTATGTAGCTATGAATACTCTGGTGAAAGATCAAGAAGTAGAGTCATTTTTGAACCAAGTAGAATTTTTATATCATCATGGTGTGGATGCAATTATTATGCAGGATTTCGGCATGATCGCTTTATGTCGACAAAAATATCCAAATTTAGTCATTCATGCTTCTACCCAGTTTAATAGTAGTAATATAGAAACGATTAGATTGCTAGCTAACATGGGCGTAAAACGAGTTGTTTTGCCACGTGAGTTAACGAAAGAAGAAATTGCCATGATAGATGTTCCTATTGAACTGGAAGTCTTTGTGCATGGTGCCTTATGTGTTAGTTATTCAGGGTGTTGTTTGTTTAGTCAACGGCTTGGAGGCCGTAGTGGAAATCGCGGCGAATGTGCTGGTAGCTGTCGTCAGTTTTATCAACTGTATCAAGGATCTACAAAAATTAAAGAAGGCTATTTATTGTCCATGAAGGATTTAAAAGTAGGTACGGATATTACCAAATTACCAGCTAGTGTTACTAGTTTAAAAATAGAAGGAAGAATGAAAAGTCCTGGTTATGTCAGCTTTATGACCACTTACTATCGTCAAATTTTAGATGGTAAACAAGTAGGTAGAAAAGAGGAAGAAGATTTACAAAGCTTATTCTACCGTGGATTTACCAAGGGACATATATTCTCTGAAACTGATTTGATTAATCCGGATTCACCAAATCATATCGGACTACCTATAGGTCAGGTGATTCATATTACGGATGATAAAATTACACTTACTTTAAACAGGCCTTTACAACAAGGGGACGGGATCCGCTTTGTGGAAAGCAAAAAAGGTATGATGGTGAATTTTTTATATGATCAATATGATCGATTGATTCATTCTGGTAATAAAGGGCAAATCGTGAAATTAGATAATAAGATTAAATTGCAAACAGAAGATACTGTTCATAAGACCATTAATGCTAATTTAGAAAA
Source organism: uncultured Bacilli bacterium (assembly GCA_944363695.1). Classification (GTDB taxonomy): domain Bacteria; phylum Bacillota_I; class Bacilli_A; order RF39; family UBA660; genus Onthousia. Next base: position 6,392 of record CALVUW010000019.1, read on the forward strand.
AATAGAAGATGTGATTTTGAAGAAAGTAACAATAAATATTAAAATAGTAGCAAAAAAACAGCAGCCTTTAGTTATTTCTTTTCAAGATGAACATCATATCGTAACCTATCAAGGAACAGTCGTAGAAAATGCCAAAAGTAGTCCAATAGAACAGGAACGATTAATATCACAAGTCAGTCGTTTAGGGAATAGTCCTTTTCAAGCAGGTGATATAGAAGTAGAGATGGATGAAGATATTTTTGTGCGAATTGGTGAGCTAAATATAGCAAGACGTACGTTGTGTGAGCGTTTAATTGGAAAACGGTTGAATGATTATCCGGAACCTATTATCACTGATGTTACTTATTCGAAGATAGCGGCTAATGATTCGCCTTTAGATATAGCTAAATACAAGCTGTTGCCACGAAATGTATGGCAATATAATCAAGAATTGCAGGAAGCTTGTTGTCTTTCTAATATTATAGATGCAACCAAGATCAATGCTATTGGTTCCTACCATCTAAATGTATTTAATGCATATACAGCTTATTATTTATATCAATTAGGATATAAGGCAATCACTTTATCAATAGAATTAACGGAAGAAGAAATGAGTAATTTAGCAGCAATCGTTAAAGAGAAATTTGGCCATATTCCATTAATCGTTAAAACAAGGGGTTTGATCGAAGTAATGATTATCAAAGGAAATGTTTTATCATTAAAAGTTAATCAAAAATATAGTTTAAAAGATAGAATGAATCGTTGTTTTCCTATTTATTATGATGGTATGCAGACACATATTTTATCGCATGAACCATTATGGTTGGATAAAGAAAAATTGTCAGCTGATATCATTATTAGAGAGGAATAGACTGTCAAGTTAAAAAAAAGAATGGAAATCATTGCACAAATTTTAAAAACATGATATTCTCATGGTAAGAGTATAGCTCTTAGAAAGGAATGGAAATGATGAAAAAGAAATTGATGTTTTTTATCGCAGTCTTTGTTATGAGTCTTTGTTTAGCTCCTAATGTATTTGCTGAAGATATTTCAGTTTCACCAAGTGATTCTTTAGCAGATAAAATAGCAAGTGCTGCTCCTGGGGACACGCTAATTTTAGCAGATGGTACGTATACTGGTGATATTACAATTGATAAAGCATTAACCATAAAAGGTACTTCTAAAGATGCTACTATCATTAATGGTCAAGTAAATGTTGCTAGTAATGGTGCAGTTGTTAATTTGGAAACATTAACAATTACAAAGAAAGGAATGGATAGTGCAGGTGTTAAATTAACCGGTACTTCTAATGTTGTGATTACAGATGCCCTAATTCAATATGCTAATATTGTAGGCGATAACTATGGCAACAGTGATTATTTCACCGGTATTTGGTTAACGAAAACAGCTGATGGTTCTACCCTTGCTCTTAATAATTCAGAGGTTAGAGCTAAATATGGTATTTGGGTGCATGGTCAATCAAATGAAGTAACCGTCACGGATTCTATTTTAACTGGTTGGGCACCACTTGATATTTCTAATGGTAATACGGCTGATACGTTAGCACTTGGTAATAGCGTTAGTATTAATGGTTCTACGTTAACTGGTGCAGCAGTAAGTGGTCCTACCAACGCTTATGGAACAGTTGTAATTGGAGGACAAGATGGTCTTAATTTAACGGTTAATAATTCAACAATAACTAATAAATTTACATCTCAAAATACACAAGATTTAATTTTATATGCTGATGCTTATCTTGCTAGTCAAAATGTTAGTATTGAAATTATTGCTTCTAAATTAATTAATACTGATACGACTGATGATAGTAGTGTTGTAAGATATGGAACGGCAGAAGTTAGTGCTAATGATAATACATTAGTTATGATCGATACAACTATCGATAGTGAGAATGGTCAAGTATATGCAACACCAACTGGTTATGTAACGCTTACGGTTGATATTTTAGGTGTTACTTCTACTATGACTATACCAGCGGGATCTGCGTTAACTGCAGAAGAAGTTGAAATGTTAAAGAACCTAGATTTAGAATCATTGGGATTAACAGGTTATGAATTAGTAGGATACTATGCAGATGCTGATTTTACAAAAGAGTTTGATTTTGAACAAACCTTTGATGCTGATACAACAATGTATGTTAAAGTACAAGAAAAAGCAGAAGAGGTTCCAACTGAACCAGTTGAAACCCCTGAAGATCCAGAAGCAGATGTAGAAAACCCAGATACATCTGATATGAATGTGATTGCTGTAGGTGCTATGATGGTAGTAGCTATAGTAGGTCTTGGTTATACTGTTAAAAAAAGAAAATTTAACTAAAAAAACATCAATATGATAAAATGTAGGTACTAAAAACCTACATTTTTCTTTTGGAATGAACCAGGAAAATCAAAAACTTTCAATTTACTAAAATGGTTATACGTGATAGAATAAAAAGCGGAAAGGGTTAGAAGATATGAAAGAAGCATTAACAGAACAAGAAGTATTGCATGTTGCGCATTTAGCAAGAATTGCTTTAACTTCTGAAGAAATAGAAAAATTTAGAGTACAATTAAAGATTTTATTAGATGAAGTCGATAAGATAAAAGAAGTCACAGGCTATGATGAGCAGTTGATGTTTACACCAGTTAGCGATACTGTATCATTACGAGAAGATGAAGTTGGTGTGATGTTGACGAGTGATCAAGTTTTAAAAAATGTTCCAAAGAAAAATGGAAACTTTGTAGAGGTACCGGTGATGATTCATGAATGAGAAAAATTTAACAAAGACAATTGAAGAATTACATGATTTATTAGTGCAAAAAGTAATTACGCCTTTAGACTTAGTCGAAGAAGCTTTTGCTAATATTAAAGAAAACGAAGCGTTAAATGCTTTTATTACGCTAAATGATAAGGCTTTGGATGAAGCGAAAGCATTGAAAGAAGTAGAAGAAGATAACTTATTTTGGGGCTTGCCAATTGCTATTAAAGATAATATTGTAACGAAAGATCTAAGAACAACGTGTGCTTCTAAAATGCTAGAAAATTTTATTCCTATTTACGATGCAACGGTAGTTGAAAAAATTAAACAGAAACACATGATTATTATTGGTAAGACCAATATGGATGAATTTGCAATGGGATCAACTAGTCGGACTAGTTACTTTGGTGCTCCTCATAATCCTCGTGATATCAGTAAGATAGCAGGTGGTAGCAGTGGAGGTAGTGCTGCTTGTGTAGCTGCTAATTTAGTACCTTTTGCTCTAGGAACAGATACGGGTGGTAGTATTCGTCAGCCGGCTAGTTATACAGGAATTGTGGGAATGAAACCAACTTACGGTAGCATTTCTCGCTATGGATTAGTTGCTTTTGCTTCTAGCCTTGATCAAATTGGTCCAATGACTACAAATGTAAAAGATAATGCTTTGCTACTAAATATGTTGGTAGGACATGATGAACGTGATTTAACAAGTAGTACGCGGGAAAAAGAAGATTTTACTCGCAAGATTGGAACCAGTATAAAGGGTATGAAAATTGCGATTCCTAATTATTTTATGAGTGATATTGTAACGGATGAAATTAGAAAAGCCATAGAAGAGATAGTGGTATTTTTACAACAACAAGGTGCTAGTGTTGAACAAGTTGATATGCGCTATTTAGAAAATGCAGTTACTCTTTATCAAATTATTGCTATGGGAGAGGCTAGTAGTAATCTAGCTAGATTTGATGGGGTTCGTTATGGCTTTCGGTGTGATGAGCCAAAAGATGTAGAAGATATGTATACTCGTACCCGGCAATTAGGCTTTGGTGATGAAGTCAAACGAAGAATTATGGTGGGTTCTTATCTATTAAGTGGAAAAAACGCTACCGAATATTATAATAAAGCCTTATCGATTCGTGATGATATGAAAAAGGAATTTGATCGTATTTTTAAAGACTATGATTTAATTATTGGACCTACTACGACAACCGTAGCTTATGGATTAGATGAATCATTAGATGATCCTAATAAAGCCTTCATGGATGACGTGTTAGTGATTCCTGTTAATATGGCTGGCCTTCCTGGTATGAGTATTCCTATTGCTATGAATAAAGATGGCCTTCCAATTGGTCTACATATTATTGGTAATGCTTTTGATGAGGCAACTATGTATCAATTAGCAAGTTATATTGAGGAGGGATATCATGGCATATAAAGCAACCATCGGTATTGAAGTGCATGTAGAATTAAATACCAATAGTAAATTATTCTCTGATAGTGCTAATTGTTATGGCATGGAGACAAATACTGGCGTCAATGTTATTGATCTAGGTTATCCAGGAACACTACCGACTGTTAATAAACAAGTCATTGCCTTAGGTGTTCAAACAGCCCATATCTTACATTGTGATCTTACTAAAAAAATGCATTTTGATCGTAAAAATTATTTCTATCCTGATACGCCTAAAAATTATCAAATTACGCAAAATAGGACACCGATTGGTAGAAATGGTTATTTAGAGATAGCAGTAGATGGTTATCAGAAAAAAATTGAAATTGAAGAATTTCATATTGAAGAAGATACTTGTAAAAGTGCTCATCGAGGCCAAGTTAGCTTACTAGACTTTAACCGGGCTGGTGTTCCGCTAATTGAAATTGTTACAAAGCCATGTATTGCTACTAGCAATGAAGCGATGGCCTATTTAGAGAAATTAAAAGAAACTCTATTTTATGCTAATATCAGTGATTGTAAGATGGAAGAAGGAAGTATGCGCTGTGATGTGAATGTATCTGTTTCCAAGACTGATCAGTTAGGTGTTAAATGTGAGATTAAAAATATTGGATCCATTCATAATGTTGGTATTAGTATTGACAAAGAAATAAAGCGTCAGATTGCCTTATTGGAATCCGGAGAAACGTTGCGTGAGGAAACCAGAAGATTTGATGATAAATTGCAAGAGACAGTTTTAATGCGTGTAAAAGAAACTGGTAATGATTATCGATATTTTCCTGAACCAGATATTCCTTATATCTGTTTAGAAGATGACTTTATTCGTCAAGCAATTCAAGAGATTCCGCTATTACCTGATGAATTACGGGAAAAATATAAGCAATTAGGACTTAGTGATTTGCAGATTAATAAATTGATAGCCAATCGTCCGCTTAATCATTATTTTCTAGATTTATTGGCTTATGAAACTGATTATGTTATGGCTGCTAATTTATTGCTTGGAGATATTTCTGCCTATTTAAATAAAAATAATAAAACTTTACAAGAAACACAATTAACAAAAGAAAAATTAATAGAAGTTATTAAAATGTTGCAAGCAGGAAGTCTCTCAAGTAAGAATTTAAAAGATTTATGGACTGATTTGTTAGAAACGAATACATCGATTCAACAGTTAATCGAAGAAAAGGGGATTCAAAATATCAGTGATGATCAAGTTATTTTAGATATTATTCAAAAAATAATTGCAGCTAATCCTGCTAGTGTCAAAGACTATAAAGAAGGTAAAGACCGCGCATTGAAATTTTTAATGGGGCAGGTTATGAAAGAAACAAAGGGTAGTATTAATCCTAAAAAGGCCAATGACATTTTAATTGAACAATTAAAATTGATGTAACCAGTTTAAAAGACACCTCTTGTCAAATGTAGAAAGATGTGTCTTTCTTTTCCTTTTCCTTCTATTGAAAGAATGGGTTAGATGATGTATAATATTACTATTAGAACATCTGGTAAAAGTCAATAGATAAATTATGGCAGTTTTGATATAATTTTCTGCCATATCAAAAAAATTATTC
>CALVUW010000020.1 GCA_944363695.1 uncultured Bacilli bacterium
TATGGGTCTATTTTATTTCGAATATCCAAATCAAAATTTCATATTATTTCGAATATCAATTTCAAAATGAACACTTTCATTAAAACTATTAGTAATTTCATTAATAAGTGGTATAATATTCATACGGTTAAAACCTCGCTTTCTATTGTTTATCGTTAATTCAATTATAAAGCTTTTTTAGGTTTTTAACCGTTTTTTTATTTTGTAAAGGTTTCTTTCATAAATCTCCACACTTTGGAAACACTATCAACAATAGAAAACGACTTGCCAAAAAGTCGTTTTTATGTTATTATGTATATGGATGAAGAAAACTTCATAAAATAAAAAGGAATACCTAATTTTGAAGCGTTAGGTACTATTCCAAATTTCTTTGTATTAGTACCGACTTATGCAGTTGGTACTATTTTTATTAAAATGATTAATATCACAATAATAAGGAGTATTATGATAGTACAAAGATATTTCTCTGATTTTCTCATAATTTCACCTCCTTCCACTTTTAAAAGTAAAGGAGAATAGTACCCAATCTAATTAAGTATTCCTAAATTGATTATAGCAAACATTTGTTCTTGAAACAATTATTTATACTAAATTTATGACAATTTAGAAAAATATTTCACTTTTCTTGATTCTGTTTTTCATGTTTGAGCTTATATATTGAATTTAACAAAAAAACTGATATAATAGTTGAATCTAGGGGGAATCATGAAAACTATACAAGTGAATAATATTACATTACAATATAATGAGTCAATTGAGGATATAGAAAGAATTAACAAAATTATTGAATTAAATCCAATGTTATTTTCAGGTTATAAAGAAAAGACTATTTCTTTAGTTCCTATGAATTCGTCTACTAATGGCAATATAGTTTATGTTGATAATTTTGATCGCTTTTTTGATGATCTTTTAAAAAGAACGTTAGATGACAATAATATAGCACTATCATTAACAGATTCTGTTTTACTACCAGCTTTATATATGAATTTGTTAGCTAAACAAAGTACTGAAGAAAATGAAAAATTTATTATGCTAGACGATAGCGTTTCAGAAGATGTAATGTGGTTTTTAACAGCTTGCAAATATTTTGATTATAAAACCCAATTCCATGAATTAGCACATTTTTTGAAGTATCGTAATGATTCGGAAAAAATATTTGCTTGGTTAGGACAAACACAACGCTTTAAGACATATAACTATTTATTGGGAGTTGCCGCCAAATATTTACAGAAATATGATACTTCATTTTTTAATAAAATGGATGAAATTATTTTTGCAATGCGCCTAGAAAATATGAAATTTGCCATTCATTCAGGAAAGATAGATCATGCCTTGGAAGCTATATCTTTTGAAGAATTTGAAACTATTTTTTGGGGCTTTTTACATCATATCAAGGCACCACAGCCTTGGCAAGATATCTATGTAGATATAAGAGATAACAAAAAAGTGATATGGGAAGAAAGTAAAGATGGTTCAAATCATTCCCAAGTGTTTGTAGATACTGATGGTGTTAAAAAAATAAAAGTTACCACAGATGGTACGATAAAATTTTTTGTTTCATTTGTACATGAATTTATCCATTACGTAAATTGGAAAAATAATGATTTGGCTATTTCTTTATCTGAATTTCCGTCCATTTATTATGAAAAAGTAGCAGCAGCTTATTTAGTCGGTCTTGGGTTTGAGGAAAACATTATTCAAAATATTGTTCAGGATAGAGCCGAGGGCAACTTTTTAATCTATAGCTTTTTAGTTGGACTTTTGGAAGATATTTATCATTATAGTAAAATGGGACCAATTACAAGAGAAGAGAAAACGCAGCCATATGAGACAACTAAAAAAATAATAGGGGACTTAAATACTGAGTTAGAAAATCTTGATATGGTGGATAAACTATCTCTTGTAAATTTAGATTTTTTAACAAAATTAAATGCTGATTTTGGAGTTTTAGCTGATAAAGAATGTGATATGCGCATACTGCAGTTTGCCAAAGAAGGGTTATCAGTATTAGATGGTTATCAATATTTAGTTGGTAATTTTTTAGCTAATAGTGTATTAGAAAAAGAAGATGATGATATTATTGCAGATAAAATGAATTATCTAACGGATCATTTAGGTGACTTTACGATTGAAAGTGCTTCCGAATATTTAGGAATTGAAAACACTTTTGATACTACTTCAGTATCCAAAGTAAAAAAATAAAATAAAAGGCAGAGATCATGGCGAAATCTGTCTTTTATTTGTCAGTTAAAATATAAATATCGAAGGCCTAGTTTTTTATAAATCGTAGAGGCACGTGGTAAGGAGAATAGCCGTGCAAAAATTAAATTGTATAGTTCATCTATTAAAAATATGGCACATAGTGTATATGACATAATGAGAAATGCTTTCTTATTCATTTTTTTAGCTAAGTAAAAACAAAATGGAACAATAACATACATTAATAATAAACTACATAATCCAAATATTAAAACACTTCTTAGACAAACATAACCGTTAATATTACCAAAACTTAGTATTTCCTTACTATAATCCCAACATTTTACTTGCATAATATGTTCCATAAACCATCCGGCAATATATTCTAGTATACCTGTTGAAATAGCACTTACTAAAAATACATAAAGAGGATTTTTTCGTTTTTTATATGTTAGGAAAAAGATTAAAATCGCTCCTATTGCATAAATGTTAATCCACGGTAAGAAATTACCACCACGCCAATACCATTCCTTCATACCACTATTAAAGTAATAAAATATAAATTCATAGATAAAGCCAAACATACCAGCCAGAACAATGATCAAGCATAAAATTCCGATCATGGTACTTTTATCAAAAGAGGCGTCTTGCTCCAGATATTTTTTGTATTTTTCTTTCATACTACGTACTCCTGTTTTATTGTTTTTCTAATAATATATCTTACAATCAATACTTTTCTTTAGATGCTCTTTAAAATAAATCGCATCATCTAAACTTCCTACGGCAAGCCCGTAATGGATTGGGATGGCTACTTTCGGATTTAGTGAATTTGCAAGGTTAGTCGCTTCTATTTTATCCATTGTATAAATACCCCCGACTGGTAAAAAGATGACGTCAGCTTTTATCGTTTTATTTTCTTCGATTATATCGGTATCACCTGGTATATAATACGTAATATTTTGTAATTTGATTAAATAACCAACATAGTCTGCTTCTTTTGGATGAAAGTTCTTTTCAAGGTTATAAGCTGGAATTGTTTGGAAAGAAAGACTTTCTAATTGATACGTTTGATTGACTTTTACTTCTAGTAATGACCAATTTTGTGGTAGTTGTTTGATGATGCTGTTAGGGCCGATAATCGTTGTTGTTTCATTTCGGAGTTTATCAATTGCTTCTATATTAAAATGATCCCAGTGTGAGTGAGTAATAAAAATGTAGTTAGCATCATGTTTAGCTTCTTTTATATCATACGGATCAAAATAAATGACTAGTTCATCTTCTATTCTAATACTGCTTTGACAATTTATTTCTATTGTATTTAAGATATCATTTATTGCTTTCAATTTTACCACCTTCACTTTATAATATTATTATAACAATTTCTTATTGTCTTGGAAATGACAAAATATTTGGTATAATGGTTGTATAAAAAGAATGGGTGATAATATGAATATATATATGCAAGAGGCCATTAAAGAGGCTAAAAAATCTTTGGAAAGTGCTAGTGGTGGTCCTTTTGGATGCGTGATTGTAAAAGATCATAAAATTATTGGACGAGGTCATAATAAAGTGGTATCTTTAAATGATCCTACTTGTCATGGAGAAATAGTGGCTATTCGTGATGCTTGTCAAAATTTAAATACGCATGATTTAAGTGGTGCCGATCTATATACAACGGGACAACCTTGTCCGATGTGTTTAGGTGCTATTCTTTGGGCTAATATTCGTACTGTGTATTATGGATGTAATTTAGAAGATGCAGAAACGATTGGTTTTCGTGACAAATTATTCTATGAAATGATGCAACATCAGGCGGATCAATTATTGCATGAATTAGATAGACAGTCCTGTTACAAATTGTATCAAGACTATCAAACGCTGGAGAATAAAGCGAAATATTAATCATAATGATGAAGAAAATCTGTTTAAAAAAATGGTAAATAGTATACGATGTTTTTTCTTTTTTAATATACTATAGAAAGGAGGAAACATGAATCAATCATCACATTTGATTGGAAATACACCATTTATCAAGATTACTTATCAATATAAAAATGAAATACGCTATCTGTTTACTAAGTTAGAATATTTTAATCTAACGGGAAGCATCAAAGATAGAATGGCTGATTATATCATAAAGAAAGCTTATCAAGAGGGGACTTTGAAAGAAAGACAACCAATTATAGAAGCGACAAGTGGTAATACTGGTATTTCTTTTGCGGCAATTGGTGCTTATTATCATCATCCGGTTCATATTTTTATGCCAGACTGGGTCAGTCAAGAGCGTATTAAAATTATGCAAATGTATGGAGCTGATGTACATCTAGTATCAAGAGCAGAGGGTGGCTTTCAAGAGGCTATTAAACGAGCTGATCAACTAGCCGAAGAAATAGATGGATTTCGCCCAGACCAATTTAATAATTTTGATAATATACAAGTTCATTATGAAACAACAGGAAAAGAGATCGCTGAACAATTAACAGATCTTGATGCTTTTGTTAGTGGTATTGGCACTGGTGGTACTCTAATGGGTGTGGGTAAACGTCTAAAAGAATATTTCCCGGCCATGAAGCTTATTGCTTTGGAACCAGATGATTTGCCACTTTTAACTACGGGAAATGTTTCTGGAGATCATAAAATAGAAGGAATCGGAGATGATTTTATCCCCAGTATTGTGGATAAAACTAAAATCGATCAAGTAATTTGCATTGATGATGAGGATGCTATTAATATGGCCCGTTTACTTGCTAGAGGGTTAGGCCTTAGTGTTGGTATTTCGAGTGGTGCTAATTTTCTGGCTGCTGTCTTAAGTGGTTATAAAACTGTTGCCACTGTTTTTCCTGATGATGGTAAAAAATATATTTCAACGGAATTAAGTCATGATATAGATCACAATGAAAACTTTATTTCTAATCAAATTGTTTTACTGAATATGGAAGAGGTCTAGATGACTTCTTTTTTTTGAATAAATAGGCTATAATATATCATGGATGTGATTTAATGAAAAAAAACTTAATATATATATTATTAGCTATGCTAACTAGTGTTAGTATCAGTGTTGATGTAGCTGCCATTTATCAAGGCGGAGCAAGTGGCTTAGAACTATTTCAATTCTCCTTCCTATTTATGGCTCTTTTTACCATTGTATTTTATATTTTATATCGTAAGACTTCTGTCATAAAACTACATTTATTACAACATATGCTCGCTGCCTTATTTGGCCTTTTTATGATTATCGGTAACAGCTTTGAACAAGTTGGCTCTAGTGCCTTATTCACCGCTAATCTGGCTATGGTAGCCTTATCTTTATTACAGTGGTTTAGTTACTATTTGCTATTTAGTTCTCTTCTTCGAATTATTAATGGTTATTTAGAGAAAAAGACTCCTAAAAAGGAAAAGCAGTCTTCATTTTGGACTAAATTAAATGCTATCTTTTCACAGCACCCTCTATTAATTAGTTTTTTATTTTTAATGGCTTGCTGGAGTATTTATATGCTTGCTTTTTATCCATTAATTTTATCTAATGATCCAAGTTTTCAAATTAAGCAGTATTTTAATGTTCCTACAAAATATATAGATTATATTATTCCTTTAGATCCTAATGTTAATCTAACAGCCCATCATCCAGTTTTACATACGATTCTATTAGGTGGTTCTATTGAACTAGGACGTTTTTTTGGTAGCGATAATCTAGGCTTATTTATTTATGCTGTATTTCAAAGCGCTTTGTTAGCTTTAGCTTTTGCTACGAGTATTGTTTATTTGTATAAAAAAAATAAATCTATTAAAACTTGTGTGTTGTTATTATTAATTTATGGATTGGTACCAGTTTTTCCCTTTTATGCAATGTCAGCGGTCAAAGATACAATTTATACAGCCTTGATTATTTTCTATGTTATCTTTTTGTTACATCTAATCGAAACCAAAGATCATGTTAGTTGGAAAAAAGCTGCTCTGTTGTTTTTGATAATGGTTAGTATTACCTTGTTTAGAAATAATGGTATTTATGTAATTGTATTATCCTTTCCTTTCTTACTATGGCAATATCGCCGTCAAGTATTATCACTTTTACTCGTATTTATAGCAACTGTTGGTAGTTATATGATGTATCAAAATGTTATTTTACCAAGTTTTCATATTGCTGCTGGTAGTAAAAGAGAGGCATTATCGGTTCCGTTTCAGCAGACGGCTAGATACGTTAGGGAACATGGCGATGAGGTAACAACAGAAGAACGAATCGCTATAGATAAAATTTTAGGTTATAGTGATTTAGCAGAACGCTATAATCCAACGCTAGCTGACCCGGTGAAGAATGAATTTAATAAATATGCTACTAACGATGACTTAAAAGCCTATTTTCAAGTTTGGTTTCAACAGTTTTTAAAGCATCCTACAACTTATGTAGAAGCGACTATTCATAATACGTATGGTTATATTTATCCAAATACGACGAAATGGTATATCTATTATAAATATAGTGATTTAATTACTGAAGATAATTTGGTTGATTATCATTATAATGGTTTAAGCGGTTTGCGTTCTGTTTTGAGTGGCTATGGTGTGGCTTTTCCTTATATTCCTTTACTTGGATTGATTGTCAATATTGGCTTTAATGGTTGGATTTTATTATTCAGTGTCGTTTATTTCATCGTATATCGTAAACGGAAATATCTTATTTGTTTTTCTCCTTTATATATTAGCTTCCTTATTTGTTTTATATCTCCTGCTAATACCTACTTTCGTTATGCGATGCCTTATGTATTTTGTATGCCATTTTTAGTTAGTTATTTGCACGTTTTATTGAAAGGGAAAATTAGCCAGAAGGATTTAGAGTTGAAAAACTCCGTCGATAATGATATCATTAATACATAAGAATAGAGGGTAGAGAAATGGATAGTTTTGTCATATTTTTTCGGGACACTCTAGATGGTCCCCTTTATATTGTCGTTGTAATTGTTGCTGTTATTTTATTATTTGCATGCATTGGTTATTTAGCTGAAAAAAGTATTAATCGTAAAAAAGAGGCAGCGCGCTATGCAGAAGTTAGCCAAGATACGGTCGTTATAAAACCGGTAGATGAAGCATCTGCTTCTGTTACGCCAAATCCAACTGTCGTTGCGGTTCCTCCTGCTATGCCAGAGGTACCTGTGACTTCACAGGTTGTCTCTCAGCCAGAAATAACACCTTCTGTTAATCCTACCACTGTCCCGGTTACGCCCACTGTTTCGGTGCCTACACCATCCGTATCAGCGATTCCAGAAGTTGTTCCTATACCAACTGAGACAGTAGCACAAACGACAGCAAATGTACCAACGGATAGCAGTAATGTGGCATCCACATCTACTGCTGAAATGCCAACTTCTGCACAACAAAATGTTGTTATTCCAACGATAGTCCCACCAGTAGAAGGCTCAACAACTGGTACCGATGATCATGTTGATCTGTCATAAATTTTGCAAAAGTAGCAAAAATCTAGTATACTAATGAATGCAAAGGAGAAGATGTTATGGTAATTACAGTCGCATCAGTGGTGTCGATTATTAAAAAAATAATTGATATTTCCATTGTTTGGCTTATGTTTTATATCATTTTAAAGAATATACGAAGTAGTGTAAAATTAACACTATTATTTAAAGGTGTCATCATTATTGTCATTTTAAAAATTGTCAGTGATGTCTTTGGCTTTACAACAGTAGGTATTTTACTTGAATATATTATTATGTATGGACCTTTAGCTTTAATTGTTATTTTTCAACCAGAGATTCGCAATATCTTAGAACAATTAGGACGTAGTCAATTGTTAGGACGACATAAAGTATTGACCGTTGATGAGCGTGAACATTTGGTTTATGAATTAGTACAAGCGGTTGATTATTTAAGAAAGCAAAAAATTGGAGCTTTAATTGTATTAGAGCGAGACGTTAGTTTAGGAAATTATATCGAAAAAGCGAAAAAGCTTTATGCTGATTTATCTAGTGATCTATTGATTTCTATCTTTTTCCCTAATAATCCATTACATGATGGTGGTGTGATTATTCAAGGAGATCGTATTACTTGTGCTGGGGCAGTCTTTCCAACTAGTAGTAGTTCAAAAATTAATAAACGTTTGGGGACAAGACATAGAGCAGCCTTGGGTATTGCTGAAGAGACAGATGCTATTGCTTTAGTAGTTTCAGAAGAGACTGGTCGCATTTCTATTGCAGTTAAGGGAGAATTATTCTATGGCCTTTCCCTAGATGATGTTCGTATTATGCTAATTGATGAATTAAGACCAAAAGCAGATAGCGAATTGGATGAAGAAGCATTGGAAGAGGAAGAAATATATGAAGAAGATAATTAGAGCAATCGGAAAATTTTTCCGTCGTATTGGTTCGTTCTTTGATAAATGGCTGATTACCCCGATTACAAAACTGATTTTAAAAATCATTGACATATCTAAGAAAAACAGTAAAAATATTGAACGTTTCTTGGGTAAGAAGCAGACGCTAATTGTAATTAGTTTATTACTGGCATTAGGTGTTTTCTTTATCATTGATGGGGAAAGTAATGTATTAGTAGATCAATACGCTGAAATTTTATATAATCAACCGGTAACAGCAACTTATAATGAAGAATCTTATGTAGTAGAAGGTCTACCTGAGACAGTAGATATTACACTTGTTGGACAAAAACGACATATCTTTTTAGCAAAACAGTCACCAAGTGGTGGTGTATCTGTTGATTTAACTGGTTTAAAACCAGGACAACATAAAGTAACGTTAAAATATACCCAACAGTTAAAATCACTTGATTATCGTTTAGATCCATCTACGGTTACCGTTACTATCTATGATAAAGTAAGTGCTACTAAAACGCTAACATATGATATTTTACATCGTGATAATTTGGATAGTAAATTAAACATTGAATCAGTAGAACTAGATCGTAGTGAAGTCATTGTTAAGGGTGCAGAGTATAAATTAGATACAGTTGCTACGGTTAAAGCTTTAGTAGATGTTGATAATTTTGCTAGTGCCGAAGCTGGAGAAGTAACCTTACAAGATGTACCGCTAGTAGCTTATGATACAGACGGAAAAGTAGTTGATGTAGAAATTGTACCAAAAACAGTAACAGCTAAAGTTGTGATTACTTCACCACAAAAAGAGGTACCAATCAATATTGTACCTAAGGGTGAGTTGGCATTTGGTAAAGCAATTCAGTCATTAAGTTCTAGTGTTAATAATGTTACTATCTATGGTAGTGAAGAAGCTTTAGCTTCCATTGATTCATTACCAGTAGAAATTGATGTAACTGGTTTATCAGAAAATAAAGATTATACGGTTACTTTAAAACGACCAAATGGTGTTACATCTATTGATGTTAAGACAATAACCGTTAAAGTCGCTGTGGATGATTCTACAACAAGGGAATTCCAAGATATCTCTATTGCTACTGAGAATTTAGATACTTCTAGGTATCGTGTTCAAGCGGTTAGTGAGGCAGATAGTAAAGTCACCGTTGTTGTTAGTGGTAGCAAGTCAATCATTGATAGCATAGATTCATCGATTATTAAAGCTTATGTTGACCTAGATGGACTTGGACCAGGTGAACATGAAGTAGAAGTTAAAGTTACCGGTGATGATTTGAAACTATCTTATACCTCTAGAGTTAAAACCGTTAAAGTCAGAATTAGCGAACGTTAATAAAAAAGCTCACAGATTTGTGAGTTTTTTTAATCTCTATCAAATAACATACTAATATCGATAAGACCAGCTATACCAATAAATATATAGACGATTCTGGCCATGATATTGTCAGATCCACCAAATACGGTTGCAACTAAATCTAATTCAAATAGGCCAACAAATGCCCAGTTAATTGCACCAATAATAATGAGAACTAAACATATCTTTTTCAATGTATCCATAATTTTCCTCCTTTGTTTCTATCATTTATAGAATAACCAAACTTATCTTAATTATTCACGCATATTACATATTTTTATTCCATATAATGAATTGAGAATATAAATGAGGTGAAAGATTTGAAAAAAATCAGTTTAATAATTATGAGTTTGGCAATATTATTATTAACAGGATGTGGAAAAAATAGTGAAAGTGATGTGTTGAGTAAACTGTCGAAAAAAATTGATAATAGTAAAGGTTATTTAATGACTGCTAGTTTAGAAATTGTTAATAATGATGATATTTATAACTATAATGTAGAAGCAGCATATAAAGAAGGCGATTATTATCGTGTTAGTTTAGTGAATACAGCCAATAATCATGAACAAATTATTTTAAAAAACGATGAAGGAATTTATGTATTAACACCAAGTTTAAATAAAAGTTTTAAATTTCAAAGTGAATGGCCTTATAATAATTCGCAAATTTATTTACTTCAATCAATTGTCAATGATTTAAAAAATGATAAAGATTTAACATTTGAACAAGAAAAAGATACGTATACATTTACTAGTAGTGTTAACTATCCAAATAATCGTAATTTAGTAAAACAGCAAGTAACATTTTCTGATGATCTTGTTTTAAAAGAAGCGATTGTTTTAACAGATACAGATGTACCAAAAATGACATTACGCGTTAAAGATATTGATTTCAGTCCTAATTTTAAAAAAGAATACTTTGATCTTGAAGAGATTATGAGTACGACAGAAAATAGTGAAAGCGAAGCAGAACAACCAGATGCGAATACCGAAGAAAGTACAAAGACAACTGCAAGTATTGAAGATGTTATCTATCCATTAGTATTACCAGAAGGAACAAAATTAAAAAGTGAAGAAAAAGTTGCCAAGACAGATGGAGAACGAGTGATTCTAACTTTCGAAGGAGAAAAACCGTTCTTATTAGTAGAAGAAACGGTATCGATAGCAGATGATCTAACGGTGATTCCAACGATGGGAGAGCCATATATGTTTATGGATACCATTGGTGCTTTATCTACAAACTCTCTTACTTGGACATCTGGTAACATGGAATACTATTTGGTAAGCGATGTTATGAATCAAGATGAGTTAGTAGAAATTGCAAGTTCGATTAGTGTGGTACCAACTATTAGCATTAAATAAAAAGAACGCTAATGTTAAAAGTAGAAGGTTAATTTCTTCAGATGGGGAATTTAACCTTTTTTGTGCAGTGTATGGTATTAACTAAGGATGGTTTAAAGAAGAGCTATTAATCTATATTTAGCGTATATAATAATAGGAAGGTCAATATGAAGTAAATAAGTGAATATAATGAAACAATTTTTGAAAGTATTAAACATATGAATGAATTTGGAAATGAGTATTGGTATGCTGGTTATTTGATAGTACAGATGCTGTTTCTAGGGAAAAAACAGGTGCTTTAGGTCAGACCTATTTGCTGTGCAAACTAGAAAATATGAACTAACTGAAAAAGAATATGGTATGTTAACAGAAGCTAAATTAAAAAAAGAAAATATTTCCAGTGAAAAGGAAGCTAATGAAACTCATTATCATATCGGTAAAAATATTAGGAAAGTTATTGTTAAAAACAGTGGAACTATGCCTGAAAAATTACCAGCACCTAAAAAGTCATTAAAAGAATTAGAAAAATAGAAACGAAACAATTGGTTTTCACTTATTTACCTTTAGCTTTCTTCTTGATTATTTTACCACTTTCATGATGAAAGCTTCATTTTTTTGAAATAGTATGATACAATGTTATCGGTGATATAGAAATGGCAAAAACAAAAGGACAACGAAAATTTAATACCAAAAGTAAAGGATTATCAGATACGGCTAAAACAGCAATCGTTATTGTTATTTGTATGGCTATTTTATTTGGTGTTATGTATTTTATAACGACTAAAGTATTAGATAATGCTAATAATCAAGAAGATGAGATGACAGAAGCAGTG
>CALVUW010000021.1 GCA_944363695.1 uncultured Bacilli bacterium
ATTGATCATCCCGGTCCTCCTTCTTTTTCCATATTTTACCACATTTTCTTTTCTTCCTTTTTATTTTGTCAAAAAAAAGAAACTATTTTTCCTGTTTCTTTTGTTTTTTGTCTTTTCGAATGGTTTCTTCTACTTTATCCAACAAATTATCCACAACCTTTTTATTTTTTGGTGAAATAACTGTTGTTCGAAAAACAAACCATGCAACAATGATAAAAATTAAAATATATAAAATTTTACCTATAACAGGATCTTTTAAAGTATAGAAAATAGAAGCACTAGCAAATAAAATATCAATTGCATAAATAATTAATACCGTTGTTCTTTGCGAAAAATTCATGCCGAGCAATTGATGATGCATATGTTCCTTATCCGGAGCAAAGGGTGGCTGGTGTTTGAGAGTTCTCCTGATAATAGCAAACAAAGTATCCAGTATTGGAATTCCAAGAATCATTAGAGGAACAAACAAGCTAGTTAAGGCTGGTCCTTTAAATTCTAATAATGTAATCACTGCTATCATAAATCCTAAAAACATAGCACAATCACCACAGAAAATTTTAGCAGGATAAAAATTATGTAATAGGAAACCTAGAGTTGCCCCTAACATGATAAATGTTAAAATCATAACTAATGTGCCGCTTCTTCCCTGAAAGAAACCAATAATACCAATCGTTAAAAAGAAAATACTACTAATACCACCACTCAAACCATCTAGACCATCAATTAAATTAATAATGTTTGTACAAGCGACGATAAAAATAATAGTAAGTGGATAAGACCAAATGCCAAAGTCTAATGAGTAACCAAACGCTGTAATATTATTCAACAAAATACCACCATAGAAAACAATTACACAAGCAGCTAAAACTTGACCAATGAATTTTTGACCTGCTCTTACCGGTTTTATATCATCAATAATACCTGTTAAAACAATAATAAAGCTACCAATTAATATGGAGTTCATTTGAATACTTTGAATACCAAACAGCATATAACCAACCAAGAAAGCTAAGAAGATACCAACACCGCCAAGTTTGGGAATTGTTTTGGTATGAATATGACGATGATTTTCATCCGCTCTTGGTATATCGATAGCGCCAATATGAAAAGCTATTTTCTTCATAAAAGGCATAATAATCGCAGAACATAAAAAAGTGACTAAAACAATCTTAATAGTGTTGCTAATTTCTGGACTCATGATATTTCCTCTTTTCTAACTCTATTATAACAGGGATAAAAAATCTTTACAATAAAAAGAAAAAAGACCAAATGGTCTAATGATCTTCTAGTAACTTAATATTATCCAATAAAACCCCAGTTCCCTCAACCACACAAGTAAGCGGACTATCGGCAATAAAAACAGGAACTTTTAACTGTTCTTTTAACACTTCCGTTAAGCCGGTTAATAAGGAACCTCCACCTGTTAGAATAATTCCTTTATCAACTATATCAGCAGATAATTCAGGCGGTGTTTGTTCCAACACATTAGTTGCTGCTTTCACAATTTTAGAAATCGATTCTTGCAAGGCTTCTTCTGTTTCCACTTCTGTTATCTCTATTGTGCTAGGTAAACCTGTTACTAAATCTCTACCTCTTACTTCTAATTTATTCTTCTTATCTGGTTGATAAATATTTGCAAAATTAATTTTTATATCTTCTGCTGTTCTATCACCAATTAACAGTTTATATTTTTCTTTAATATATTTAATAATATCTTGATCAAAAACATTTCCAGCAATTCTAATAGAAGTACTTGTTACCATGTCATTTAATGATAAAATTGCAATATCCGTTGTTCCCCCGCCAATATCAATTACCATATTTGCACTAGGCTTTGAAATATCCATTCCTGCTCCTATTGCTGCTACCTTAGGTTCTTCTTCTAAAAAGACTCTCCTAGCACCAGTCCGCTCTGCTGCTTCTTTAATCGCATTTTTTTCTACTGGTGTGATATTAGAAGGACAACAAATTAGAATTCTAGGTCGAGATAAAAAATTTCTAGCATGTATTTTTTTAATAAAATGATCTAGCATAATCTCTGTTATCTCAAAATCAGCAATAACTCCATCTTTCATAGGTTTGATAGCTTTCACTTTGCCAGGTGTTCTACCTAACATTTCGCTTGCTTCTTTTCCTACTGCTACTACCTTTTTGTTATCCGTATCAATAGCAACTACACTAGGTTCATTTAATACAATTCCTTCCCCTTTTATATAAATCAATACATTTGCAGTACCTAAATCAATTCCAATATCTTTTGCCAACATTTTATCACGTCCTTTTACTTTAATATTTTAACAAATATGTGTCATAAAGTAAATTCATTCGAATGAATTTTGATAATTTACCAATCTATTTTATGTTTAAAAAAAACGGCTTATTCCGTCTTTTTAGATGCATCGTCATTTTGATTGTTGGTATCTTCATTCGTTTGCGTATCTGATGTTATTACTTTATCAAAATATTGATTAGGGTCTACAACTTGTCCGGATTTATAAAGTTCGAAATGTAAATGATTTCCTAAATCTTTATCAATGCTGTTTGTACCACTTTTACCAATTACTTGTCCTTGTTTGACTTCATCATTTTTCTTAACTGATGTCTCACTTAAACTCTGATAACTACTGATTAAATCGTTATCATGCTTAATTTCAATGACTTTGCCTAACAATTCATCTTCTCTTACATCGACAACTGTTCCATCTAATACAGCTACTACATCAAATACTTCATCTGCAGTAAAATCCATACCTGAGTTTTGAATATAGGTATTTTCGTGATATAAAATTGATTTTTCTTGGGTTGTACTATCCGCTTGATAATCATAGTAGTATTTAGCGATCGTTACCTTATCATTTGTATACGGCTTAATCATTTTTACATCTTGACTGATTACTGGTACCTCTTCTTGCTCGATAATAGAATTATTTACATAGTCTATTTCTTCTTCTATCACAGGAGATGATTTCATATTTTGACTGACAAAAAAGGCTCCTATACCAGTTAATCCAAAAATTACTAGATAAATACCAATCAGCGCATTTTTCTTTAATCTTAATTTTTTCATTTTTCCACCTCATTAAAAGTCTGAGCGGAAAAAAATTTTTTATACTTATTTTTTTAATTTTTATATGATACGAGAAACACTAACAAAATCCCAAATGAAATTTGTAATTAAATAAACCAATGCTAAAGCCAATAAAAAATATAAAATTCTAGCTTGTAAAGCTTTATTTTTTTTAAAAAAGCCATTTAAATTAATTGAATCCATGGCAAAAATTACAATGAGTGTTACAACAAGATATAAAATATATTTAGCACTCATTATTTAGCCTCATATTCTTTAATTTTATTAATTCGACGTATATGTCGTTCACTATTAGAGAATGGAGTTGTAATAAATGTTATAATTAAATGACAAGCATCTTCTACCGTTGTATTTTCTGATAGACAAATCACATTTGCATCATTATCTTTTCTGGTTTCTAGTACATCATTCATATTAACAACTCTAGCAGCTCTAATTCCCTTCACTTTATTACAGGCAATACTAATGCCAATACCACTACCACAAATAGCTATACCAAAATCAACATCGCCATCTATAACATGCTGCCCTAATTTAAAGGCATAATCTGGATAATCAACACTTTCTTCACTATTGCAACCATAATCTATTATCTCATATTGGCTCTTTAATTGATCAATAATATCCATTTTCAATTGATAGCCACGATGATCCGCTGTAATCCCTAATTTCATTTTGCTCACCCTCTTTTATATTATTCTAGATAAAAAGCAGCATACTATGCTGCTGTTTCGTTTTGTGTATATCCGTATTTTTTGTTAAACTTGTCTACGCGGCCAGCACGTGAAGCTCTGCTTTGTTTACCGGTATAGAACGGATGACATTTTGAACATACTTCTACTGTAATCTCATCTTTGTTTGACTGTACTTCAAAAGTTTCTCCGCAAGCACAAGTAACCTTACATGTACGATATTCTGGATGAATTCCTTTTTTCATATTATTCTCTCCTTCCGCCATGACAAACTGTTGTCATAGTAATTAATTCGCTAACTAATATAACAGATTTTTTGTTATTTAGCAAGTATTTTACTATTTATTTTCAAAGATCTTAATAATCTGTTTAGCTATTGCTTCGTAACCTTGAGTGCTTGGATGAATATTAGTAGGATTTGGTAAGTAATCTTTATTTTGCTTGAATAGCGTGTACGTATTTACAAAATCTATATCATATTTTTGGCAAATTTCTTCTAAATTATAATTTAAATAAGTAAAAATCCTCTCAATAGGTAAGGTTGTACTATGAAATGGATTATAGTAACCAATAAAAACAATATCTCCTTTTACATATTTTCGTAACTGTTTGAAAAGCTGATCTAGATGTTTTAGTGTCTCATCAATCATTTGCAAAATTGACTCTTCATCCAGAGCATCAATATCTAAACTAGAAATATTTAAAGATGAAAGCAGATCATTCCCACCAATAGATAATGTTACTAATTGTGATTCTCTGAGGCATTTTTTTAACGATAATTCACCTTTTTTTGTGGTGACAAGTTGGTTGGTTTCTAACTGATGTTCTAAATCAGCAATCCGATACCCTGCACCAGCGAAGTCTTTGGAATAACTTTTTAATTGTTCTTCTCGTTCTAAATAAGAGGCGATATAATCACTGTAACCATAACCAGTTTCTCCATAAGCATTCATGCCTAAGGATAAGGAATCTCCAAGAGCAATATAATTTATTTTCGAATCTTGAAAAAAGAAATAAATAGCATAAATTATTAAACAAAGGCCAATCATAAAGGCCAGTTTTTTGTGTTTCATTTTTGCCTCCATAAAAAAAATTAGAGTTTATATATTATATTTCTCTAATTTCTACTTTAGCACCAACAGAAGTTAGTTTTTCCACAATATTTTCATAACCTCGTAAAATATGTTCTACATTCGTAACCTTCGTTTTACCTTCAGCGATTAAACCGGCAATGACTAATGCTGCTCCGGCACGTAAATCCGTTGCCACTACATCCGCAGCTTGTAGTTTGCTAGGGCCAATAATCGTAGCGCTTTGATTCTTAATCCGAATATCTGCCCCCATTTGATTTAAATATGGTATATGCATAAAACGATTTTCATAAATTGTTTCTTCTATTTTACTTTGACCAGAACATTGGGTTAACAATACAGTTAACGGTTGCTGTAAATCCGTTGGAAAACCTGGATAGGTTTGTGTTTTAACATGGATAGGATGATATGGGGCAGTATGCGATACAATAATATAATCAGCACCGATATCTAAATATACGCCCATCTCTTCTAATTTACTAGTTAACGCTTCAATATGATCTGGAATAATATTATCAATTTTTAAGTTTTCACCACAAGCAGCACCTAAAATGACATAGGTACCTGCTTCAATACGATCGGGAATAACCTCATGAAAGCATTTTCCTAAATAAGAAACACCCGTAATTTCAATACTACTAGTACCAGCTCCTCTAATTTTAGCTCCCATTGAGTTTAATAAGGTAGCAACATTAACAATTTCTGGCTCCTTTGCTGCATTGTCAATTACTGTTTTTCCCTTTGCTCTAACGGCTGCTAACATAATATTAATAGTTGCTCCAACACTTGGAAAATCTAAATATATATTAGCACCTTTTAACTCTTCTGCTTCAATTGTATAACAATTTTTATTAATCGTTACGGTTGCGCCCAATGCCTCAAATCCTTTTAAATGCAAATTAATCGGTCTAGCACCAATCGAACAACCACCAGGCAAAGACATTGTCACTTTTCCAAATTTACCAAGTAATGCACCCATAAAATAATAAGAGGCTCTTAGTTTTTTACTGTAAGTAGCTGTTATTTTCTTATTTTCCATTTGATTAGAGGTAATTACGATACTTTCACTGGCTCTTTTAATTTTAACCCCCAAATACAC
Organism: uncultured Bacilli bacterium; assembly: GCA_944363695.1. Lineage (GTDB taxonomy): Bacteria > Bacillota_I > Bacilli_A > RF39 > UBA660 > Onthousia. The sequence goes on from CALVUW010000021.1 coordinate 5,971, forward strand.
TAAAATATCACACAAAGCTTCTGTATCTGTAATAGCTGGAACATTACAAATCGTCACATCTTCATCTGATAATATAGCAGCTGGTATCAAAGCTACTGCACTATTTTTGGCACCACTAATTCGGATCGTACCACTTAACGTTTGACCTCCTGTTATTTCTAAAATTTTCATATTCTTAACCGACTCCTCGCTATATTATATTATTTTCCTCTTTTTTGTTGCTGCACGATGCATAAGTAAAAGCTGAAACCAAAGCTTTAATTTTGTCTTTCATGGCTTGTTCACCACTACCAATTACTTTGCGTGGATCATAAATATTCGGATGATCCTTAACAAACTCAGAAACAACATTATGCCAAGTGACTTGCAATTCAGTATTAATATTAATCTTACAAATTCCACAACGAATTGCCTTCTGGATCATATCCATAGGAATGCCTGTTCCGCCATGTAACACTAATGGTATCGAAAGATGATTATGAATTTCTTGCATCCGTTCAAAATTTAAATTTGGTTCTCCCCGATATAATCCATGCACTGATCCTAAAGCAGGAGCAAGAGCATCAATTCCTGTTTTTGCTAACATTAAACAATCTTCTAAAGTTGCTTGATACATGGTTCCATAAAGATTATCAATAGTACCTCCTACATGCCCTACTTCTGCTTCAACACTAACTTGTTTAGAATGAGCATAATCAACGACTTGCTTGGTAATAGCCATATTCTCTGCTAGAGGATAACGGCTTGCATCAATCATTACTGAACTGAAACCTGCATCAATAGCTTCCTTACAAACCTCAAAACTACTACCATGATCTAAATGAAGACACACTGGAATTTTAATATCTAAATCTTTCATTAACCCAGTAACTAATTGATATACCGTATAAAATCCTCCCATATATTTCTTAGCACCTTCACTAACACCTAATATAACCGGAGTATTTAATTCATTCATTTGCTCTAAAATATATTTAGTCCATTCTAAATTATTAATATTAAAATGAGCAATAGCATACTGCTCCTTATTTGCCTTTGCTAACATTTCATTAAAATTAACTAACATTTTTTCACCTTCACTTCTATCATATAGAAATTAATAGCGTTTGTCAAAAGAATACCTTCATTTACAAGTAAAAACTAGTCAAGAGACTAGCCTTTATTTTCAAATGATTGATCGGGTTGTGGTTGCCTAGGAAATATTTCCTTTTTTGTAACTTCTTCAACAGTTGGATCCGCTTGATTCTGATTCATGATAAGCCTCCTTTTTTGTTTATCATCGTTACTAGTTTATACTAAAAAGAGATGCTCTATGCCTAAAAATAAAAGTAACAAGCTACCAATAATATTAGCTATCTTACCAAAACGGAGAGTCATCTGTTTACCAATTGTTAAACCAAATTTGGTAAAAAAGGCACTACATATACTAAAAACAAGGCCGCAAATCAACATATTTTCACCAGTAGCCCCTAAGCCGATACCAACTGAAAAGCTATCAATACTAACACTAAGACCAAATAAAAAAGCTTGCGTTACGTTTCTTAAACTTACTTGTTTAGAATCTAAATCTTTTATATTTAATAAAAACTCGACACTTAAAAAAATAAATATTATTCCTACTAGACGATTAGGATCAAAAACAATAATACTAATAATTAATTCCCCAACTAAGCAACCTAAAATAGGCATTAAAAAATGATAACAACCAACAACTATACTTAAAAAGTTAATCATTTTTTTCTCTAAATTTAATGTTCCATAAATCATAGCTAACGAAAATGCATCCATACTCAAACTAATGCCAATGATAATAATCTGAATCAAATCCATATAGTCCTCCTATAGGAAATGTATTCAGTTATTTTTGTTTTAGAAATATTTTTCAATCATTTCTTGTACAAACGATTTATATTCAATATCATCTGTATTCGTTTCTTCCGCTTCTAGTAAACATAACGGTGGAAACAACACACACCACCAATTATCTCCGGCACCGGCACCTAATGTGACAACTAGCGATTCATAATATCCCGCAGGATAGGTCACGCCTTTATATAATTTTTCAGGAAAATAATTTAATCCATAATGTATATCAAAAATTGTCGCTTCTTCATTTTGTAATAATGTTGTTGATACGACGTTTTCAAATCGCTTTATATTGCCTTTTAAACTATTTCTGGTATCTGTGATTGACTCACTATCTTGTAATAAATTGGTAATATCTGTTTGTAGCGCTGTCTTAACTTTTTGTTTTATTTGTTGATCTTCTGGTGTATTACTAGCAGCAATTACCCGAAATCGAATCGCTTGATCTGGAATAATTACCTCATCAGTTTTTGATGAAAAACCAGTCATACCTACTAATAATAAACTAGCTAAAATTAAAATTTTCTTCATAATATAACCACCTTTACTATTTACATAATGGTGGTTATTATTTTTTTTAATCAGTAGAAAAACGAACAAATATCATTCTATTTCGACCTTGTAAATCTTTTTTTACATCAATAATAGCATCCGGAAAATACCGATAGATTATATTAGAAATTTCGTCTGCTTGATCTTGGCCAATTTCAAAAGCGAGTAGTGAGGATGGTGTTAAATAGGCTGCACTGTTTTTTATAATTTCTTGATAACTTGCTAAGCCATCTGTTCCGCCATATAAGGCAAGTGCGGGCTCATTATTTTTAACAAGCGGATCTATCTGCTCAGTTGGTTTCAAATAAGGAGGGTTAGAAACAATAATATCATAGGATTCCTCCTCTAGTTGTTCAAACCAATTACTTTTAATAAACCTAGCTTCTAAATGTTGCTTTTGAGCATTTTCCTTAGTAACATCTAAGGCTTTTTCAGAAATATCTACCAACGTTACTTCTACCCTATCTGGAAATAATCGCTTGAGTGTTAAACCAATTACACCGCTTCCACAACCCAAATCCAAAATTTTAAAATGTTTAGTAGGATATTGGCGTAAATACTGCACAATATACTCAACTAACTCTTCTGTTTCAAAGCGAGGAATTAGCACATTGTTATTCACGCTAAATTTCTCACCATAAAAATTAACAGAACCAATCACATACTGCAATGGTTGTTCCTGTTTAAGTGCTTCTATTTCTTTTTTATATAAAGCAATATCAGCAGGTGCTACTTCTTTGTCTAACATCGTATACAAAGCTAATGTGTTTACCTTTAAAATGTCTGCTAATAGCATTTTTGCATGCATACTATTGATATGTTGCTTACCATATACAATTAAATCTTCTACCGTTGTTTTCATTAGTGATTATTGTTCTTCTCCTGCTAATTTACGACGTTGGTCTTCCATAATTAATGCCTCAATAATTTCATCTAATTGTCCGTTCATAACCCGATCTAAATTGTTGGTAGTAAAACCAATACGATGATCAGTTACTCTATTTTGAGGATAATTATAAGTTCTAATTTTTTCTGCACGATCACCAGTACCAATTTTACTTCTACGTTTATTTCCTAATTCTTCTTCTTGTCGACGTAATTCAGCTTCATATAACCTAGCTTTCAATACTTTCATTGCTTGCTCTTTGTTTTGGATTTGACTTCTCTCATTTTGACAAGTTACTACAGTATTCGTTGGTAAGTGAGTAATACGAACTGCACTATCTGTCGTATTAACACCTTGTCCTCCACAACCAGAAGAACGATAAATATCAATTCGTAAATCTTTTGGATCTATTTCAATGTTAACATCTTCTGCCTCAGGCATCACTAATACGGTTGCTGTAGAAGTTTGAAGACGTCCGTTACTTTCTGTTACTGGTACCCGTTGAACGCGATGAGAACCACTTTCATACTTTAATTTAGAGTAAGCTCCAGTTCCTTTAACCATAAATTCAATCTGAGAAAAGCCCCCAGCTACGCCTTCTTCAGCAGAAATTACTTCAACTTTAAAATTCTGTCTCTCGGCATAACGGGTATACATTCTAAATAAATCACCAGCAAAGATATTAGCTTCATCACCACCAGCGGCACCTCTAATCTCCACAATAACATTTTTGGTATCATTTGGATCCTTAGGAATTAATAAAACTTCCAATTGTTGTTCTTGTTGATGCTTTGTTTCTTCTAAATTAGTCAATTCTTCTTTGGCCATCTCTTTTAATTCATCATCTTTTAACATTTCTTTTGTATCTTCTATAGATTGCAATGTCTTCTGATATGCACGATAAGCCATAACAACCTCTTCTAATGCAGCTAATTCAATTGATAATTCTCTTGTCTTCTGAACATTATTCAAAACTTCTGGGCGCATTAATTCTTCTTGTAATTCTTTATATTTTTTTTCTGTTGCTGCTAATCTTTCTAACATGATTTCCTCCTCGTTCTAATCGTTAGTATTGTATCACAAAATGAATGAAAAAACTAGGTTACTCTTCTAAGCCTAGTTCATCTTCATCTACGACCACAAGATCTTTTAAATCTTCTTCTGTATCATCATAGTCATCTTCCTCTTCATCACCAGAATCATAACTATCTTCTATCATTTCATCAGGAAGAATGCTATCTTCTTTCAATTCTTCTGTATCTTCTTCTTCCTCATCCTCTATAGACACTTTTAACACCTTATCAGAAGTGTGGCGACTACGTAAATCCCAACAACCATCTTCTAACATGATAAAACGTTTATCTGTTGTCAATAAAGTATAATAATCACCTATTTTTTCTTCAAAGGTACTAGCAGGCAATTCTAATAATTGAACTATTTTTTTGAATAAATCCGCTGTATTAGATTTTCCATCTTCTTCTAATAGGTAATAAGTAATATCTTTATTCGATAACAGTTCTAGATCTTCCTTTTTCATTTTCGATAACTTCATTTATTTTCCTCCTATAGATAGATCATTATATGCTATTTAAATTTCTTTGTTCATTTAAATCATATAAATTTATATCATCTTTTATAGGTAAATGCAACCCCTTTTTATTACTTTACATTTTTTCAGGAATTTCTATACTAAGAATGGTCAATAATTCTACATTTGTATCAAATACTAATTTAGTTAATGCTATCCAGCTTTCTTTAGTAACTTCGTCTTTTTCAGTTAAAATTCGATTATGTTCATAAAAGCGATTATAAGCACTGGTTAAATTATACAAATAATCAGCAATTACATTTAACTCTTTTGTCATATAAGCTTTTGTTAAAATAGCAGCTTTATCTAACAATAATAAAACTATTTCTTTTACATATTCATCCGTTATCTTTTGAAAAGCTACATTTAAATTTTCCACTTTTGATAATAAAGATTTCATTCTGATGGTCGCATAAAGTAAATACGGGCCTGTTTTTCCTTCTACATCAATAAATTTTGCTGGATCAAAAATATAATCTGTCATACGATTAGGAAGAAAATCAGCATATTTAACCGCGGCGATCATGACTTTTTCCGCAATATCATTTTTTTCTTCTTCGGACATCTTAGCATCCATCATTTTGGTTAAAATTTCTGCTTTTACAGACTCTAATAAAGACGTTAACGTGGCCGTATTTCCATCACGTGTTTTAAAAGGTTTACCATCGGCGCCATTCATGGTTCCAAAACTAAAGTTATAAAGCTTTGTCGTTTCTGGTACGATTTTGGTTTTATATGCTGCTCTAAAGACTTGTGTGAAGTATAAGGATTGTCTATTATCAGTTAAATACCAAATTTCGTCTGGTGAAAAACGTTTCATTCTAGAATCTAGCGTTGCTAATTCTCTTGTCGCATATAAAGTAGCACCATCATTTTTCACAACGACTAAAGCTGGCATTGGTGCAGTGTCTGTCTCTTCTTTAACCTCTATTACTTTGGCACCTTCACTATCGATTAGATAACCTTCCTTTGTTAGCGTCTCTAACATTGGTCCCATGTAAGGATAACAATCGCTTTCTCCTTCCCATAAATCAAAATCCGTATGTAACCTTTTATAAATTTCTTTAATATCCTGAATTGATATTTTTTTAATTTGATTCCATAAAGCTGTATAGCCAGGATTGCCTTTTTCTAATT
>CALVUW010000022.1 GCA_944363695.1 uncultured Bacilli bacterium
TATATGGGTCTATTTTATTTCGAATATCCAAATCAAAATTTCATATTATTTCGAATATCAATTTCAAAATGAACATAATCAATTAATTTCTTGCATTTATACAACAGATAGTATACAATAATGATATAAAGTGTAAGTGCTTTAAAAGGAGGATAGTTAAATGGAAATTACATCTGTCAGTGTACGCAAAATGGAAAAAGAAGGATCAAGAATGAAGGGAATTGCCTCTGTATTACTTGATGATAGTTTTGCTGTTCATGATATCAGAATTATTGAAGGAGACAACGGTTTGTTTATCGCTATGCCAAGTCGTAAAACACAGACTGGCGGTTATCGTGATATTGCACATCCTATCAATCCTGAAGTTCGTGCTATGTTCCAAGATAAAATTATTGAAGCTTATAACAAAGCAGAAGATCCAAAAAAAGAAGAAGAATAATCTTCTTTTTTTCATATTTAAAATCTTATTAGCATACAGTTAGTTAGGAGGATAAATATGGAAATGAAAGAAGCAATTATTGGAAATTATAATCATAGCATCAATTTAACAGAGAGAAAAAACTTATTAATTACTGGTGTTAAAAAAATAGAAAACTTTGATAATGAAGAGTTTCTTTTGGAAACGACTATGGGTTTTTTAGTAGTGAAAGGAGAAGAGTTAGAATTAATCAAGTTAGATACTGTATCAGGAAATGTTTCTATTAAAGGATTAGTAAAAGGTTTTTCGTATATGGAAGATACCCCTAAAAAAGATAAAGATGGTACAAGCGTTTTTAGTCGCTTATTTAAATAATGGAATTATCAGTACAAATTACATCTCTTATTGTTTCCTTCTTATACGGAATTTTTTTATCAATTGTAACTAATATTAATTATTACTTTTTATTCACTGGTAAAAAAGTATTTAGAATAATTGGAAATATTTTATTTGCTATTGACGCTGCCTTATTATACTTTTTATTAATGCAAAAAATAAATTTTGGTATTATTCATCCGTATTTTTATGGCTTGATTTGCCTAGGGTTTTGTCTTACCTTTTTTAAATTTTCTAAATTGAGAAAAATTATTTCTAACTTGTTTAAAAGTGTCAAATCTCCTAAAGAATAAATGAATCACCTTGCATTCGGTGATTTTTTCATCTATACTATATGTTAGGAAAGTGGGTGGTTTGCTAGTGACAAAACAGAAAAAAAAGAAAAGAAAAATGGGACCTGTATTATTATCTTTTCTTTCATTTATTGTTATTGCAGTAACAACCTATACACTTGGTAAATACTGGGTAGATATTTATAGTAAATATCAGGAAAAGAAAGATTTAGAGAAAGAATTAACTAGTTTAAAAGACGAAGAAGAAGAATTAAAAGTAGATGTAAATAAATTACAAGATGCTGATTACATTGCTCGTTATGCTCGTGAAAAATACTACTATTCTAAAGATGGAGAATATGTATTACGAATACCTGAAGAAGAATAGGTATTTTTCTTTGACAAAAATTAGGGTATAATACTTATGGAAAAGGAAGGTTACTATGCAAATTGATACAATCTATCAAGATATTCATTTAAAAGCTGGTGATGTTGTTGTCTTTGGCTGTTCATTTGGTCCAGATTCAATGGCATTATTTAAATCTTTGGTATTGCTTAGAAACAAAATTGATATTAAATTAGTTTGTGCCCATGTTCATCATGGAAAAAGAAAAGAAAGTGATCAGGAAAAAGAAGACTTGGAGGCTTATTGTCAGCAGTATAATGTAATATTTGAATATATGAAAATAGAACACTATAGTGATGATAATTTCCATAATGAAGCACGACATATTCGTTATCAGTTTTTTAAAGATGTAGCTGATAAATATCATGCTACCTATATTATGACAGCTCATCATGCTGATGATTTAATGGAAACAATTTTAATGCGTATGACAAGAGGATCAACCTTAGAAGGATATAGTGGCTTTAAAAAGGTGAGTCAATTAGGAGAATATACCTTATATCGTCCTTTTATTTCCTATACCAAGGATCAGTTACTATCCTTTGATAAACAGCATCATGTTCCTTATGCCTTAGATGCCAGTAATGACAGTAATGTTTATACTCGTAATCGCTATCGGAAAGTTATCCTACCATTTTTAAAACAAGAAGATCCAAATGTTCATCAAAAATTCATTAAATATAGTCAAACTTTACAAGAAGCTGATGCTTATATTAAGCAGCAAACAATTACAGCTGTTTCTAATGTGATTGATGATAATTTGCTAGATATTCCTTTATTTTTGCAACAAGATCATTATCTTCAAAAACGAATTTTAGAATATTTGTTGCATCAATTCTATCAAGATGATTTAATACTATTAGGTGAGAAACATGTTGAGATATTACAAAAACTAGCTAGATCGAGACGTGCCAATGCGATGATTTTCCTACCAAATGATATTTTGGCGATAAAAAAATATAATAAATTGTATTTACAAAAAAATATAGATGTTATTAGTAACTATGATATGGAAATTAATGATTTAGTATGGCTTCCTAATCATCATGTATTAAAAGTCGTCGCTCAAAGCAGCGGTAATAGTAATGCGATGACGCGATTATCTAGCAAAGAAGTTAAATTGCCTCTTCGAGTTAGAACTAGAGAAGAAGGGGATGTGATGGCTATCAAAGGAGGGGGCCACAAAAAAATAAAGGATATCTTTATTGATAAAAAGATTCCTTTGAAAGAAAGAGATACCTGGCCAATTGTGGTAGATGCTACCAATAAAATCGTTTTTTTGCCAGGCTTAAAAAAATCTAAATTTGATAGAAAAAAAGATGAAATATATGATATAATACTTGAATATGAATAAAAGAAGGAGAGATTGTTTTGAACGTAAATAAGAAAAATGTAAAAAAAGGCGTAGTTCCTTATGTGTTTTTACTTCTTATTATTTTAGGCATTTTTTACTTTGTGAATATCGCAAATCAAAAAGTAAATGTTTTGACATACAATGAATTTATGGATTCATTAGAGACTGCTGAAGTAACAGAATTAGAAGTAACACCACGTGATCGGGCGAAGATCTATGAAATTCGTGGTAAGTTAAATGGTTATGCAGAAAATGAAACATTCTATGTTAGAGTACCGTTATCTGAACAAGTTATGAAAAAACTAGTGGATGCTAGTGAAGTACAAGATTTTGAATTTGAAACGGTTGCTGATCCAGAATCTAATTCGTTCTTAATTATTTTAGCTAATGTTTTACCAATCTTATTGTTTGGAGGACTTGCACTATGGTTATTAACCAAACAAATGGGTGGTAGCAAAAACTCATTAGATTTTGGTAAGAGTAAAGCTAAGTTATCTAGTCAGAAAAATAAGGTTACTTTCAAGGATGTAGCAGGTTTAAAAGAAGAAAAAGAAGAAGTAAAAGAATTAATTGATTTCTTAAAAAATCCTAAAAAATTCCAAAAATTAGGTGCTAGAATTCCAAAAGGGGTATTATTATTTGGGCCTCCTGGAACTGGTAAAACTTTACTTGCTAGAGCAGTAGCAGGAGAGGCTAATGTACCATTCTATTATATTAGTGGTTCTGATTTCGTGGAATTATTCGTTGGTGTTGGTGCCAGTCGTGTTCGTGATATGTTCCAACAAGCAAAAAGAACCGCTCCTTGTTTAATCTTTATCGATGAAATTGATGCCGTTGGTCGTCAACGTGGTACAGGCTTAGGCGGTGGTCATGATGAAAGAGAACAAACCCTAAATCAATTATTAACTGAAATGGATGGATTTGGTGAAAATGAAGGAATTATCATTATCGCTGCTACTAACCGTCCAGATGTGTTAGATCCAGCACTTTTACGTCCAGGTCGTTTTGATAGACAAGTTACAGTGAACTTACCAGATGTTAAAGGCCGTGAAGAAATATTAGCAGTTCATGCAAGAAACAAAGTTTTAGCCCCTTCTGTTAGTTTAGAAGCAATTGCTAAAAGAACACCAGGATATTCTGGTGCTGATTTAGAGAACTTATTAAATGAAGCAGCTTTACTTGCTGTACGTCGTAATAAGGATAGCATTACTATGAATGAAATCGACGAAGCTAGCGACCGTGTTTTAATGGGACCTGCTAAAACCAGTCGTAAACGAAGTGAAGCAGATCGTAAGTTAGTAGCATATCATGAGTCTGGTCACGCAGTAGTTGGTATTAAATTAAAAGGCGCTAGTGATGTGCAAAAAGTTACCATTATTCCACGTGGTAATGCTGGTGGTTACAACATGATGATTCCAAGTGAAGAAAAATTATGTTTAACAAAAACTGATTTACTAGAACAAATTACAGGCTTACTTGCAGGACGAGTTGCTGAAGAAGTTGTTTTTAAAGAAGTCACAACTGGTGCTGAAAATGACTTTGCTAAAGCTACCAAAATTGCTAGAAGTATGGTAACAGAATATGGTATGAGTGATTTAGGACCAATGCAATTAGAGCAACAAGAAGGTAGTGTTTTCCTAGGCAGAGATTATAATAAATCACGTAATTTCTCAAATGAAGTAGCGCACGAAATTGATACAGAAATGCGTAAAATTATTGATGGATGTTATAAAGATGCTACTAAGATTATTGAAGAAAATCGTCAGCTATTAGATCTACTAGCAACGACCTTGTTAGAATATGAAACATTAACCAAAGAACAAATCGATTACTTAGTAGAATATGGAAAAATGCCTGAGGAAGATAGTGAGACGGCTTATGAAAAGATGTCATTAACTAAATTAAAAGAAATAGCTAAAGAAAAAGGCATTAAAGGTTATACGAAAATGAACAAAGCCGAGTTAGTGAAAGAATTAGAGGGAGAAGAATAAACTTCTCTTTCTTTTTCTTCTACGGTATAATAAAAAAGAGGTGTAATATGAAAAAAGATATCGTTAAAAAAGAAAAAGAAGAATTTAAAAAAATGATTTTACGTGGCAATATTATTGATATGGCAGTTGGTGTGATTATTGGTAGTGCTTTTAGCAAAATTGTTACCAGTTTGGTCAATGATATTTTGATGCCGTTTTTAGGCGTTGTTTTAGGAGGACTTGACTTTAGTGGATTATCGATTAAAATAGGAGAAGCAACTATTAAGTATGGTTCATTTATTCAAAGTATTGTTGATTTTTTAATTATTGCTATTTGTATTTTTGTTATGGTTAAAATCGTATCAAAAATTAGAGATAAAGCTGACAAGAAATTAGGAATAGAGCACAAAAAGGAAGAAAAGAAAAAGGATGAACAAGTTGTATTACTAGAAGAAATTAGAGATTTATTAAAAGCAAACAAGAAAGAAGGAAAGAACTAATGGAATTATATGAAGAAACCTTACAAGCAAAATATCCTGCTTCTGTTATGGAACTTGATATGATGCAGGATAAAAAAAGTTGGTAAAAAGTACCCAAAGATTATTATCTTATTACCGAAACAAAAGAAAATAAAAGGAGCTTGAAAGAAAGCTTCTTTTCGATTATAATAAAGCGAAAGCGAAGTGATACAAGTGAAATGGAAAATAGGTAATGTTGAAATTGCCAATCAAGTTGTATTAGCTCCAATGGCTGGTATTGGTAACAGTGCTTATCGGCAAATCATTAAAGAAATGGGCTGTGGCTTGATTTATGCAGAAATGGTAAGCGATAAAGCAATTTGCTATGATAATCAAAAAACACTTGATATGTTATATATGAAGGAAGAAGAAAGACCCATTGCTCAACAAATTTTTGGAAGTGATGTGGATTCTTTTGTAGAGGCAGCAAAATATATTGAACAGCATATGAAGCCAGATATTATCGATATCAATATGGGGTGTCCAGTACCTAAAGTAGCATTACGTGCTCAAGCTGGCAGTGCCCTATTAAAAAATCCTAAGAAAATTGGTGAGATTGTCAAAGCAGTTAGTCAAGCGGTTAGGCTGCCTGTTACAGTTAAAATTAGAAGTGGTTGGGATCATGACCATATTAATGCTGTAGAAGTAGCTAAAATTTGTGAAGCAAGTGGTGCAGCAGCAATTTGCGTTCATGCTAGAACACGCTCTCAAGGTTATAGTGGTAAAGCCGATTGGTCAATTATTAAACAAGTAAAAGAAGCAGTCTCTATACCAGTGATTGGCAATGGCGATATCACTTCTTGTGAGTCTGCTAAAAAGATGTTGGAGGAAACTGGATGTGATGCCATTATGATTGGCCGTGCTGCCTTAGGAAATCCTTGGCTTATTCGTGATGTGGTTCGTTATTTAGATGGAAAGCCACCACTTTTATCCCCAACCGCTGTGGAAAAAATAGATATGATTAAACATCATTTAATGTTATTAATGGCTTTAAAAGATGAACATCATGCCGCCTTAGAAATAAGAAATCATATTGCTTGGTACTTAAAAGGGGTACCAGGTGCTAATGAGATAAAAAAGAAAGTTTATCAAATGAACAAAGTTTGTGATATACTACAGGTATTAGAAGAGTTTAGGAGGGAACAAATTGAAAGAGAAAAAAGCATTATTTAGTCAACGATTAGGCGCCTTTTTGCTAGATATTATTTTTGTTAGTTTAATTGCTAGTATTATTACGATGTTTATTCCAGTTAGCGATGCTGCTGGCAAATTATATGATGAGCAAAACGTCATTATGGAAAATTATATTAATGGAGAAATAAGCATAGAAGAGTATGCTAATAATATGATAGATATTAGTTATGACATTTCAAAAGAAACTGGTGTTATTACAATTGTATCTATTATTGTTAGTTTACTATACTATGTTGTGTATCCAACTTATAAAAATGGACAGACTATGGGTAAACAGTTATTAAAAATAAAGGTAGTAAAGACTAACAAAAAGGATTTAAGTATGAATGATTTACTAATTAGATCATGTTTTAATACAAGTATTTTAGTAAATATTATTACGGTTTGTTTTGTTTTCTTTGCTAGCAAAGATGTTTATTTAACTGCGAGCACTACCATTAGTGGAATATGGTATTTAGTGGTTATCATTAGTTTATTTATGATTGCTTTTTCAAAGAGCAAACAAGGAATTCATGATAAAATTGCCCATACAGATGTTGTTATGTGTAATACAGTAAAGGAGGAAGTAGCATGCGAGAATTAAGTGAGCAAGAACTTGTCAGAAGGGAAAAAGTAGAAAAAATAAAAGAATTTACGAATCCTTATCCAGAACGGTATGAAATAACCCATAGTTTGGAAGAAGCAGCGAAGCTAGAAGATGGAACGGATAATGTTTGTGTGGCAGGACGTATCGTCTTTATGCGTAAAATGGGTAAAATGAGCTTTTTGAAATTACGCGATTTTGAGGGAGAATTGCAAGTATCACTTAAAATAGATTTATTAGGAGAAGAAACCTATCAATTTTTTAAGTCTATGGTAGATATTGGAGATTTTATTGGTGTTAGTGGAGAAATCTTTACAACCCATACTGGTGAGAAAACCTTACGTGCTGCTACTTTTACTTTTTTAGGAAAAGCGCTAAAACCACTTCCAGAGAAATTCCATGGTCTAACAGATTCAGAATTGTGTTATCGTCATCGTTATGTTGATCTTATAATGAATGAATCAACTAGACAAAGATTTAAAATTCGTTTTCAATTTATTCGTGAGTTAAGACATTATTTAGATAACTTGGGTTATTATGAAATCGAAACACCAATTTTAAATAATAAAGCAAGTGGAGCAGTAGCAAGACCGTTTATTTCTCATCATAATGCGTTAGATATTGATGTGTATTTAAGAATTGCACCTGAGACATATATGAAGCGTGCTGTTGTAGCAGGCTTGAATAAGGTCTATGAAATTGCTAGATGTTTCAGAAACGAAGGGATGGATGCTACTCATTTACAAGATTTTACCATGATTGAAGCTTATCAAGCATACTATAATTATGAAGATAACATGAAATTAATTCAACATATGTTACAGACAATTATTCAAAATATCTTTGGGACCTTAACGATTCAAGTCGGTGATAAAATGATTGACATGAGTGGTGATTGGCCACGTGTTTCCTTCCGTGAACTAATTAAAAAATATGCTGATATTGATATTAATGATTATCCAACTAAGGAAAGTTTATTACAGGTTATCAACGAAAAGAACATAGTACTAGATAGTGAGACACCAGTAGAGGATTTAGGTTATGGTAATCTAATTGATTATCTTTATAAAAAAGTAGCAAGACCACATATTATAGAACCTATTTATCTGACAGAACATCCTGTTAGTTTAAGCCCTCTAGCTAGAGCAAATGATGAAAGAAAAGATATTACTGATCGTTTTCAATTAGTTGTTAATGGCGCTGAAATTGTTAATGGCTTTAGTGAATTAGTTGATCCTGCGGAACAGGAAAAACGTTTGTTAGAGCAAGCCAAATTGAAAGAAAATGGTGACGAAGAAGCCATGGATATGGATTATGATTATATTGGCGCTATGGAATATGGTATGCCTCCTATTTCTGGCTGGGGTATGGGAATTGATCGTGTCATTCAATTATTAACAGGTAGCGAGAATATTCGTGATGTTGTTTTGTTCCCGTTAATGCGTCCTTTAGAAAAATAAAGGGGAGATAAAAATGAAAAAACCAATTATTGGGCTTGTTTGTCGTAAAAATGTTATTGCTGATCAGGCAGAAATTGTTTGTGTGGAAGGTACTAGAAAGGCTTTAGTCCAAGCTGGTGCTATTTGCTTTTTGATTATTTCGACACAGGGTATCGATTATAAGACATTAGATCCGAAAGAAGTAGCACCTTATACAGAAGGGGAAAAGAAAGATTTATACCGGATCTTAGAAATGTGTGATGCTATCGTTATGCCTGGTGGTACGATGTGGTATGAGATGGATGAGTTGATTGCTAGGTATTGTATTGATTATGATAAACCACTACTTGGAATTTGTTTGGGTATGCAATTATTAGCAAAAATGTGTTTACCAACAAGTGATACCATTACAGACCCAACAATTGCTAACGATACCGATATTAACCATTTTCAACCGGATATTGATGCTGTTCATACGGTGAACATTAAGAACGATAGTAAATTATTTGAAATAATCAAAGAACCATCTATTATGGTTAATTCCCGTCATCATTATCATGTTCCAGAAATACCTGAAAAATATGTTAGTGCTAGAAGTGATGATGGAATTATTGAAGGGATTGAAATCCCCGATAAGAAATTTATAGTGGGTGTTCAGTGGCATCCAGAGCTGTTGTATGATAAAGATATACATGCCCAAAAAATAATTGATGCTCTGTTAAATTCTATTTAAAAAACTTCACCAAATTTTCATATAAAATTTGGTGTTTTTCTTGTAAAATAACGGTATTATTCGTATAATGATAATGAAAGGAGAAGAAAAATGAAAAAACATAATGCATTAAAAGTCGTAATTATTACCTTACTAGTATTCATCTTATTGTCATGGCTATTACCTGCAGCTATGTATCAAACAACTTACCAAGAAATTGGCCGTTCTCAGGTAGGAATATTTGATTTATTTTCTTATAACTATCTAAGCACCGTTTTAAGTTATTTTGGTTATGTAGCAGCGTTTGTATTAGTAGTTGGTGGTTTTTATGGAGTATTAATAAAAACAGGAGCTTATCGTAGAATGTTAGATGCAATCTGCAAAAAATTCAAAGGAAAAGAAGCTATTTGTTTAGCTATTATCATGATTTTATTTGCAGTAGCTACTTCTTTCTGTGGTGTTCAACTAGCCCTACTTATGTTTTTCCCATTCGTTATTTCGTTAGTATTAATGATGGGATATAACAAACTAGCAGCAACTGCTGTAACAGCAGGTAGTGTAGCAGTAGGTCTTATGGGTACTACGTTTGCTTATAGTACGATTCAAGTGTTAGCTCAATACTTAAGTGTAACGGTTACATCAGAAATTTGGACAAAACTTATTATTTTGGTAATTGGTTTAGTTCTATTAATTTTCTATGTTGTGAAATTTGGTAAAAAAGCTGGTACAAAAGAAGATGCAGATAAGAACGATTATATACCAGAGCCAGTAAAAGGAAATAAAAAGAAAAGAGTATGGCCGCTAGTTGTCATTTTAGATGTAATCTTTGTGGTTATGATCTTAGGATTTATTTCATGGTATGGTGCTTTTAATCTCACTACATTTGATGATGCTACTACCGCTGTCACCGAGTTTGCTATTGCAGATTTTCCAATATTCGGTAAAATTTTAGGTGTTGGTTTACCTTCTTTTGGTAACTGGAGTTTATTTGAATTAATGACGGTTATGATTGTAGCCATTATTGTTATGAAATTCGTATATGGAATTAAGTGGGATGAAGTAATTGAAGGATTTGGTGCCGGTGTTAAAAAAGCGTTATTACCAGCAGCCATCATTCTATTAATTTATACTTGTTTAGTATTAACAACGTATAATTCTTATCAATTATTCCTATATAATGCTATTTTAAGTCTATCTAAAGGCTTTAATATCTTTACGACAGGCTTAGTCATTATTGTATCTAGTATTTTCAATGGCGATGCTTTATATGCATTCTATAATGTAATACCATATTTTATGAGTGTGGTGAAAGATACTTCGGTATATCCACTAGTAGCAGTTATTTTCCAATCTCTATTTGGACTTGCTACCTTGGTATTGCCAACTAGTGTTCCATTAATGGTAACGTTAGCTTACTTAAAAGTTCCATATCAGAAATGGTTAAAATATATTTGGAAGATATTAGTAACTTTACTTGTTATTCTATTTATTATTTTCACCATTGTCTTTATGATTTAAAGTTAATAAGAAACATGTGTCAATCTATGTTTCTTTTTTATGCTAAAAATATGTAATAATAACATAAAATTGTTACTGGTATAAAGAAAACTAGTAAACTATTATTAAGTGTATAATGGCGGAGGCAAGAAGATGAAAGATAAAAAGAACTCAAAAATAATAATAGGAATAATTGTGTTAGCCTGTATTTTGGTAGTAGCAATAAGTTATGCCATTTCTGAATTAACGTTAACGGGTGATAAAAATGTTATTATGAGTGTGGGAGATATTGATGTAACTTTAGCAGATAATAGTACAGATGTTATTTCTATTAGTAATGGATTACCAGTACAAGATAGTGTAGGTAAAGCCAGTGCTCCATATAAGTTTACAATTCATAATAATGGTACCAGAAGTGTAAAAGTAGATATTTATCTAGCCGATGATGCCGAACAACTAGCTAGTTGTAATCAGACAAATGGCTCTTGTGGCCTAATTAATGCTAGCATGATTAAATATGAGTTGATTACTCCAGATGCAACGACATCATCGTTGTTACCAACAAATCGTTTAATTGGAACGGTTACGATTGCTCCAAGTGGTAGTAAAACAAATGAACTTCGTATTTGGTTAGACTGGGATGCATCAGATTCTACAGCTAAAGGGAAATATTTCTTTGGTAAGATTTCTTTAGATGTAACTGAATTGTCTGAGTAGATAGGAGAAGAAATATGGATAAGCAAAAACGAGAAAAAATAATATTAATGAGTATCGCTGTCATTGTGGTAGTAGGCTTTATATCCGCTTTTTCTTTAGCAGCATTAAAAAAGAGAGTAGATGGAAACAGTGGAAAAGTTGTATATAAAGCAGGAGATCTAGAAGTTATACTAGATGAGAGTGGAGCTAGCAATATTGAACTAGAAAATGCCATCCCAACGACAGATGAAGATGGATCTAAATTAACACCTTATAATTTTAGTATAAAAAATAATGGTGATGCTGATATTTGTTATGAGCTATATTTAGCAGATGACACACAAGCCCAAGAAGATTGCACCTCATCAAATGGTAGTGAATGTGAGTTATTACAAGATTCACAAATTAAGTACCAACTAGTACAAGGTGAAACAACCACCACCCAATTATTATCCACCGGTAGAAAACTTAGCAGTGGTACCTTAAAAGCTGGAGAAAGTTCTAGTTATCA
>CALVUW010000023.1 GCA_944363695.1 uncultured Bacilli bacterium
TGTAAAAGGAAATATTCTGATTTTAGGCTATACTGATCCTGAGGATCTTCATTAGATGTTAAAATATGATTTGATTCAAACGATTGTCGATGGCGATTATATCCAAGCGTTGATGAAACAAAAACGAAAGAAACCACTAAAAGTCCATATTAAGATCAATACAGGTATGAATCGAATTGGGATAGCCGCTGATGATATAGAAACAATTTTACAAGTTTATCAACTACCACAACTAAAACCGCTTGGCATGTATAGCCATTTTGCAGTAGCAGATAGTCCAAAAAAAGCTGATCAAAAATTCACACAAATGCAAATAGATAGATTTTTTGCTTGTGCCGAAGCAATTAAACAAGCAGGTTATGATCCGGGTTATATTCATCTACAAAATAGTTATGGCCTGTTAGCTTATCCAATTGAAGGCTGTCATTTTGTACGTACTGGTTTATTGATGTACGGGGTAATTTTGCAAGAACAATTATTATTAAAGCCTGTGCTATCTCTAAAAGCTACTATTATCAGTGTTAAAGATATTAAAAAAGGCGAAAGTGTTGGTTATGGACGGTATTACCAAGCTAAAAGTAGTAGAAAAATTGCCACAGTTTCCATTGGTTATGCTGATGGTTATCCGCTTAATCTTTCTCAGTCTGAAGTAAAGGTAAAAGTAAAGGATCAATTTGTTCCTTTAGCTGGGAGAATTTGTATGGATCAATTGATGATTGATATTAGTGGTGTAGAAGCCGAAGTAGGTGATGTGGTGACCCTTATTGGTGAGGAAGAGCCCATTTGTGCTGCAACAGTTGCTTTAGAGGCAGGTACTTCTACCTATGACTTATTAAGTCGCTTGGGACCACGATTAGAAAAAGTTATCATAAATTAAACTTTTACGACCATATTATTTCTAGACATTTATAGGAAGTTATGATACAATATTCTTCCTAGAAAGGTGGGGATAATATGGTTGTTTTACCGTTAGTAGCAGAAGGAGTTATCTTAAGCTTAGAAGTATCATTTAAACAACAACAAGTAAAAAAAGAGGCATTACAAGCCGATAAGGAAAATGCGCCTATTAATAATATCATCGTGGGAAAGGATAGCTTGCAACGATTAGATAATGCTACGGCTTTTGATCGCAATGCTCCTGCTATTACGCAACTAATACGCCGTTATTTATATAATAATTCAACTGATGTAATTCAACTGACAACTAGTAACTATCAAAATAAAGATTTCTATGATATTTATACGATTCCTAGCCCACCTCATTTATCAATACCAGCTATTGATTCTCTTTATGGCTATTTAGTCAATGATGTACGTCTTAGCCAACCAGATGCCCCACGTGGTAAATTTTTATCATTAAAAAAACTAGGAATAGATCAATTATTTAATCAGGAAATTTTACAACAAATATCATCTATTAAGCAACAATATTCACAGCATGATGCTTATATTGATGCTCTTAAAAGACAAGGATATCAATGGCAAGTAGAACTATTACAATTTTTTAATGATTTGAATTTTACAATATTAGATGGAACGATTATGAGCACTAAAAATATGCAAACAACGTTACAGGGGCTAGCTCCATTACATAGTAAAGTTGATAAGCCTTTAAAACAGTATTACCAAACAGCTCAAGATAATTATGAAAGTTATATTTTGTTATCAACAGCTCACCATATGATTTATGATCGAGCATTGAGCTGGCCAAGTTTATCACCGGAACAACAGAAAATTTTATTGAAAAAGGTGTCCTAATGCATAAGTTTGACCGTTTAGAACGTTTGATTGGCGAAAAAAATGTGTGTGCTTTAGCTAAATATTGTATTTGCGTTGTTGGTTGTGGTGGAGTTGGTGGTTATGCGATTGAAGCTTTTGCTAGGAGTAATATTGGCACTTTGATCTTAATTGATCCAGATATAGTTACACTAACGAACTATAATCGGCAACTGATTGCAACAGATCAGACGATCAATCAAAAGAAAGTTATTAGCTTTCAAAAGCGAATTGCTAGTATTAATGATAAATGTCACGTTATTATATACGATGATAAATTAAGTGAAGAAAATATAGAACAACTAATACCAAAAACAATTGATTATGTGGTAGATGCGTGTGATGATACCAAAGCTAAATTAGCGATGATAGAGTATTGTACAAAATATCATCTACCATTTATTAGTGCAATGGGAACGGGAAACCGTATCGATCCTTCTCAGTTAGCGATTACGACATTAGATAAAACCTGCAATGATCCGCTCGCTAAAGTAATGAGACAAAAGGTTAAAAAAAGTGGTATCAAACAGAAAATAACTGTTTGTACCTCTTATGAAATACCTATAAAAACAACTGATACTACGATCGCTTCTTGCAGTTTTGTTCCAGGAAGTGCAGGACTACTAATTGCTAGTCATGTAGTAGATAATTTGATTAAAAAAACCTCATAGCAAATTGCTATGGGGCTTTTATAATTTTCGATATAGTCCAACTACTTTTCCTAAAATTGTGACTTCATCTAAAATAATCGGTTCCATGGTATCATTTTCTGGTTGTAGACGGAAGTAACCATTTTCTTTATAAAATGTTTTAACAGTTGCTTCATTTTCACTGTTCATGGCTACAACTGTATCACCATTTTTAGCTGTGTTTTGCCGTTCTACAATTAGAATGTCGCCATCATAGATACCAACATTAATCATAGACTCACCACTTACGGTAAGAGTAAAAACTTCTTTTGTGTTGCCAAATAGTTCTACTGGTAAAGAAAATGTTTCATCTGGACGTTCGATAGCTTCAATTGGTGTACCAGCCGTAACTTTCCCAAGTAGGGGAACTTTAACAACCTCATCATCTTCTGTTAAATATTCGTTAGGTACTAATACTTCAATAGTACGATTGGTACCAGCAGCTTTGGAAATATATCCCTTATTAACCAGTTGTTTTAGATGAAAATGGATAGTAGCTGGAGAACTCAAATGTGCTGCTTCACCAATTTCTCGAACGGTAGGGGGATAGCCATTTTTAGCAATTAATTTTTTTATGATCTGTAAAATATCTGTTTGTCGATCGGTTAATTTTTCCATATTAAATATAACCTCCATTCTTTTTCTAATCGTACCATGCTTAGTGTCAAATGTCAAACAAAATTTCGAAAAGTAGTATAACCCCCATTGACAAAACATTTGTTCGATAGTAAAATTGAATTATCAAAAGGAGGAATTAAAATGATGAAAAGACAACTAAAATCAGTAATTAAAACAGGAATTGGAGTCGCTTTTATTTATATGGTAGCGGTAATGTTAAGTTTGTTTATGTGCGATCGAATGAGTGAATTAGAAAGTAGAGAGGATTTAGAAAGACAAAATTCTAATATTGTTTTACAAATAAAATAAATTCCTATCAAACCTTATCCATGATATAATGATAACAGAAGGTGACTGATATGAAGAAAATAATTTTAGTAGATGGTAATAATTTATTATTTAGAAGTTTTTTTGCTACTAGTTATAGTGGTGTTATCATGAGAAATTCTAAGGGCTTTCCAACAAATGCTTTATATGGTTTTATTAATATGATGCATAAAATTATCGATGAAGAAAAGCCAAGTTATATCATGGTGGCATTTGATAAAGGAAAGACCTTTCGCCATGATAAGTATGAAAGCTACAAAGCTGGGCGTAAAGAAATGCCAGAAGAATTAAAAGTACAATTTCCTAAAGCGAAAGAAGTATTAGATACAATGGGAATCAAGCATTTTGAAATTGACAATTATGAAGCAGATGATATTATTGGAACTTTAGCCAAAAAAGTCGATGAAGAAGATCAGTTTGTGGCAACGATTATTTCTAGTGATAAAGATTTATTGCAATTAATTAGCGATGAAGTCGATGTAAAGTTATTAAAAACGAAAGGATTTATTCGCTTTGATACACAAGTTTTTAAAGAAACTTATGGCGTTAGTCCTATTCATATGATTGATCTAAAAGCATTAATGGGAGATGCTTCTGATCATATTCCAGGCGTAAAAGGAATTGGTGAGAAAACAGCGATTCAATTACTTAGTCGTTATCAGACGTTAGATAACTTATATGATCATTTAGATGAGGTAGGTGGAAAAACGGCTGAAAAATTAAGAAATGACAAAGAAAACGCTTATATGAGTTATGATTTGGCAACAATTTATCGAAATGTAGAAATTCCATTTACTTTGGAAGACTGTTATTATAAAGGTGTTAACAGGGAAGAGTTCATCGATATTTTAGAAGAATTAGAGTTTAAATCTATGCTGAAAAAGGTAGTTGCGAAATCAGAAGATAATTCGTCTACTGTTATTAAAAGCCAACCTGTAGCTTTACAAGTTGTAGATCATACACAGTTTGACTTTAATATTCCTTATGCCTTTTATATTGAAATGGATGGCTATTATTATAATCGGGCTTCTATTATTGGAGTTGGTTTTGCCAATCAAAGTCAATGTTGTTTTCTAACATTAGAACAAATAAAAGAAAATCCTCAATATTTTAATAATGATACTATTAAATACACTTACAATGTAAAAAAGTGCATTATCCTATTACATCAGTTGCAAATTGACTTACGTAACTGTTGTTATGATGCTATGATTGCAGCTTATTTATTAGATTATAAAATAGAAGATGATATTACGTTATTGATGAATCAAATGGAAGATACTATCATTAATAGTTATGAAACTACTTATGGTACAGAAAAAAGGCCAAAAATGGTAGATATCGCTGTTACAAGGGAACAATGCATGAAGAAAAGCCAGTTTATTTATCATTCGCGTGAGCAGTTACTTTCTGAAATTGAGACTCATCATGAAATGAAATTATTTACGGATATAGAAATGCCTCTAGCTTTTGTTTTAGCTGACATGGAAATTACGGGTATTAAAATAGATAGAGAATACTTAGAGAACATGAAAGCTGAATTAGAAGAGAAGATGAAAGCAATGGAAACATCTATTTATGAAGAGGCGGGGTGTCAATTTAATATTATGTCTCCCAAGCAATTAGGCGAGATATTGTTTGAAAAATTAGCATTGCCTTATCCTAAAAAGCGAAAAAAAGATGATCGTGGTTATTCAACTAGTAAGGATATTTTGGATAAAATTCGTTTTATTCATCCGATTGTAGATAAAATTTTAGAATATCGTACGTTAGCAAAACTATATACCAATTATGCAGTGGGACTATTAGAGGAAGTGCGTTCTGATAATCATATTCATACTATATTTAATCAATGTTTAACAAGAACAGGTCGTCTATCTAGTAACAAGCCGAATTTACAAAATATTCCTATACGTAGCGATTATTCAAAATTGGTGAGAAAGGCTTTTCGACCAGAAGAAAACTGCCTTTTGATGAGTTCTGATTATTCTCAAATTGAATTACGGGTCTTTGCGCATTTATCCAACGCTCAAAATTTAATCCAAGCTTTCAATGAAAATAAAGATATTCATTCACAAACCGCTGCCGATATTTTTCATGTTCCAATAGATCAGGTAGACAAAAATATGCGGCGTACTGCTAAAGCGGTTAATTTTGGTATTTTATATGGTATTAGTAGTTTTGGATTAAGCGAAGATTTAAATATTGATGTTAGTGAAGCGAAATCCTTTATTACAAATTATCTAGAAACATATCCGGGCATTAAAGAATATATGGAAAAAGAAAAAAAAGAAGCATATACGAATGGTTATGTAACAACCATCATGAATAGAAGGCGTGTCATAGAAGAATTAAAAAGTAAAAATTATATGGTCCGTAGTCAGGGAGAAAGAATGGCATTAAATACACCAATTCAAGGAAGTGCTGCTGATATTTTGAAAAAAGCGATGGTTGATTTATATCAAGAAATGAATAAACGTCATTTAAAAAGTAAAATGTTAATTCAAGTACACGATGAATTAGTATTCAATGTTTATTTAGATGAATTAGAAGAAATGAAACAGCTAGTGCAAGACAAAATGGAAAATGTAGTGAAACTTCAAGTACCTCTAAAAGTAGATATCGAAACCGGAAAAGATTGGTATGAAGCAAAATAGAAAGGAAGAGTAATATGCCTGAAAAACCAGAGGTTATTACCGTTAGTAAGAGTTTAGAAACACGTATACTTGGTAAAACGATCCAATCTTGCCAAGTATACTGGGATAATTGTATTGTAGGAGATACCAAACAATTTGAAAAAGAAATTGCTGATCAGACAATAGAAGCAATTACCACGAGAGGAAAATGGTTAGTTTTGTTCTTGAGTCAAGATGCTTTACTCATTCACCTACGAATGGAGGGAAAATTCTTTTTTCGGTCACATGAGATACCAAGAAATAAGCATGAGCATGTCCTTTTTACTTTTACAGATGGTATTGATATGCGTTTTCACGATGTACGTAAATTTGGTAAATTAATATTATTGCCCAAAAATGAAGTTTTTCAATTATCACCTTTAAACGAATTAGGTTATGAATATAACGATCCGAATTTAACCGTTGCTTATTTGTTGGATAAATTTAAGCATAAATCTATTCCTATTAAAAGTGTTTTATTAGACCAACGTATTATTGCTGGGATTGGTAATATTTATGATGATGAAATTTTATTTGCTAGTCATATTAGTCCTTTACAAAAAGAAAAAAAAATTACAGCAGAAGAAGCGGCAAATATTATCGAAAATACCAAAAAAGTATTATCAAAAGCAATTGAAATGGGGGGGACTACTATAAAGAGCTTTGAATCTAGCGAAGGGGTTCATGGTCTATTCCAAAACGAGTTATCCATACATGGGCGAAAAGATCAAGCATGTCCAATTTGTGGTACCAAAATCATGAATACTAAAATTGGCGGCCGTGGGACTTATTATTGTCCACATTGTCAAAAATAAATCCATTATAATATTTTCTTAATTTATTGTAATAATCTTTGAATCACTTTATTATCATGGTATAATTGAAAAAAGGAGTTTGATAATATGGGAAAAGGTACATATTACGCAGCCAGAGCAGCTGGTCGTGCGGCGGTTAGAGAAAGAACAAGAGCGAGGCAAGCCAAAGAAAGAGCCCAACGAAAAAATCCAGAGGCTGTTAACAATACAAATAAAACGAATCAAGAATTAGGATTAGGTGGAGTTATCCTCGCTATTATTGTGACCCTTATTTTAATGTTAACAATTTTTTCATAATATAAAGACTAAATACGTATTTTATTGGCATTAACGCTATACCAAATATGTAATATGAGTTCTCTTTAGTTGAGTAAGGAGAACTCATATTGTTTTATTACATTAAAATATTGCTATTAAATACAAGTTTTGCTTGGCAAAAGCATCTAAATGTAGTATAATGATTACTGTTCGAAAAAGAGGAGTGATAGAAGTGAAAAAGACAAAAATTATTTGTAGTATTGGTCCATCTAGCTGTGAGCCAGATGTTATGGAACAATTAGTAAAAAATGGGATGAATGTAGCTAGAATTAACTTTTCACATGCTACAAAAGAAGAAAAAGAAGGCGTTGTAGCGGCTGTCAAAGAAGTTCGTAAACGTACCGGCAAGAATGTTGCCATCCTATATGATACAAAAGGCCCAGAATTTAGAACCGGTATGATGCAAGAAGGTGGCGTTAAACTAGAAGAGGGAAAACTTATTCGTATTGTCAAAGATGATATTATCGGAACCGAGGAAGCCTTTACTGTTAATTATCCACTTGCTCTTAATTCTATTAATGTGGATGATACTGTTTTATTAGAAAATGGTTTAATGGAGTTAAAAGTTGTATCTAAAGAAGAAGACGGCGTTACTTGTCATATTATGAATGGTGGTGTGTTAGGTAATAAGAAAAGCATGAACGTGCCAGGTGTATTACTAGATATGCCATTTATTAGTGATACAGATCGTGAGGATATAATTTATGCTTGTCAACATGAAGCTGACTTTTTAGCTTTATCCTTTGTATCTAGCAAAGAAGATGTTTTAGAAGCTCGTGAAATTTTAAAACAAGAAAATAGAGAAGATTTAAAAATTATCTCTAAAATAGAAAGTGCAAAAGGTATTGAAAACTTAGATGAAATCATTTCAGTATCAGATGGTATTATGGTGGCACGTGGTGATTTAGGAGTAGAAATACCAATGGAAGAATTACCTGCTTATCAAAGTATCATGATTAAAAAATGTCGTGAAAGAGAAAAGTTCTGTATTGTTGCAACAGAAATGTTGGCATCTATGTATACATCTAGTAGACCTACAAGAGCAGAAGTATCAGATATTTATAACGCCGTATTAAATGGTACAGATGCAGTTATGTTAAGTGGTGAGACTACTATTGGAAAATATCCAGTAGAAGCAGTTAGTTATATGGCTAATATTTGTGAGAGCGCAGAAGCTCATTATGATTATGATAAACGTTTTAATTTTAAAGAAGAAGTAGATGTAACTGAAACGATTGCAGCTGCTGTTGTAAAAGCCTCTGAAGTCTTAGATTGTAAGTTAGTAGTAGTTGCTACTATGTCAGGAAAAACTGCTAAAAAGATTAGTAATTTAAAGCCAAAAGCTATTACTTTAACTCTATGTACAAGTGAAGAAGTAGCACGTAGTTTAGTTTTAAATTGGGGTGTTTATCCAATTGTTGTACCAGTTTATGATTCTACTGATCAACTAGTAAAAGCCTCTTTAGAAAAAGCAAAGGAATTTATTCATCTTGAACACGGTGATAAAGTTATTATTACCGGCGGTTTCTTAACTGGTGCTGGAACTTCTACAAACTTTATGAAAATTGAAGAACTATAAAAAGGTATGATATCTATACCTTTTTTTGTTTATAATTATTATTTAGCATACTAAAAGGAATATGAAGTCGTAAAATCGCATTCTTTATAAAAGAAGTAAACTACATTATCAAAAGCAAATCAGCGATGTTATAATAAAAAATTAAAAGTGAGTGAAATAAGATTTGTTTTTAATGCTCTATAGTTAGTTTACTATTATCAAAGTCTTTACTATCTTCTAATAATGTTTCATGGGTTAACTCTTCTTCAGAATTCAAATATACTTCTTCAATTCTATCAACACGACAACGTTCAGCTTCTAAAATCGCATTTACTTTAGCAGCTGCGGTTTCAATAACGTCATTGACCACAACATAGTTATATTTACTAATCTCATTGATTTCTTCATAGGCCCTTTTAAAACGCTTATCAATCTTAGCTGCATCTTCTGTTTTTCTATTTTGCAATCTTCGTTTCAACTCTTGCAAAGAAGGTGGCATAATGAAAATAAAGATAGTTTCTGGTAATTGTTCTTTAATTTTTAACGCTCCCTGAATTTCTATTTCTAAGATAACGTCTTCTCCTTGATCTAGGTGTTGTTGAATATATTTTTTTGGTGTTCCATAGTAGTTACCTGCATACTCTGCATATTCTAGGAATTGCTCTTTAGTGATATCTTTTTCAAACTCTTCTTTAGATAGAAAGTAGTAGTCTTTCCCGTTTTCTTCACCAGGTCTTGGTTGCCTGCTAGTACACGAAATGGAAATCCAACAATTTGGTCGAATTGTTAGTAGCTGTTTAATAACACTATTTTTACCACAACCAGATGGGCCAGATAAAACAATTAGTAGGCCTTGTTTTTTAGTTTTAAGCATTGATTTCATATAAATCCTCCTTTTTTATCGGTGATGTTTGTGTCTCCTGTTTAATTAGTTGTAATTGTTGATCAGTAGGAAAAGCTAGAGCGTATATATTAGTAACCTGTTGTTCAAAAGCTAACATTGGATCTTTATCTCGTTTAAACTTGCTAATAATAGGAACTTCTATTTCTTTTTTAATTTTATTTAAATATTGCTGTCCATTCTTACTGAATCCTAATAACCGAATATAAGTGATCATCTTAGCATTTTCAGCCATATTTTTAGTATAACCACACAGAATATAAAGTAACATTCTGGCTATACGATTATAGGTTAGATTTCTAGATTTTACACAATGGATTAGTTGATCAAAATTTTGACACTGATTAATATGTTGCTTCAACTTTTGTGCCATCCCTTTGTCTACCAATGCATACTGGTCTAGTTGATGATCACATAAAATTTTATATTTGCAATAACAAAAATAATCATCTATTGTTACGATTTTCTTTGGCAAATACGGATACACAAAAGCTGGTACTTGTTCTTCAATGGCTTTTTTTTGTTGCAACCGATTACGAATGGTAGTTGCACTAGTGATTGTTTGCGTAGAATCTTGTTCATGGTAGTTAGTAGTCCGTTTAATACTATAGGGACGTATTGAATAGTGATGTCGTTTAATTGCTTTGATATAACTAATTCCCAACAAATCATTTGGTAAATGATAAGTATGACCGGTAATTTCTGTTAATGCTTGCGATAAAGCGGTTGGATAGTTATATCCCATTCTAAGATACACTTGTACCAAAGAAGAAAAAGTCGGATCTTGTAATTGTATATCAACTAATTTTTCCATTCCTTCTATATCATTTGACTCACTACCAAAGACTACAGCTTCTGCTTGTAAATAGTTTAAAATAGCCATAGCTCCTTCAGCGAAAATATCAGCACTACCCGTTGCAAAAGGAAAGGGTAATTCCACCACCATATCAGCTCCTGCTTCTAAGGCTATTTTTGTTTTAGTCCATTTATCTAAGATGGAAACATCTCCTCGCTGGGTAAAAGATCCCCCTAGTACTAAAATAATAACAGTCTCTGGAAACATTTCTTTTACTTTTTGTAAATGATATAAATGACCATTGTGAAAAGGATTGTATTCTGCAACAATACCTACACTTTGCATAAACATTTCTCCTTTCATTAAAAAGAATTATAGTCATTATAGCACAATTGTTTGCTTTTACAAAGTAGTTTGTTAGGTATATAATATAGTAGGGAGTTGATTACATGCAATTACAACTAGCCAAAAGTAATTTTATAAATTATTGTGAATATGAAAAAGGTTTATCTCTTAATACAAGAAAATCCTATTTGTATGAATTGAATGATTATTTGCAATTTTTAGAAAAAGAATACGGCATCACGAATACATCTAGCATAAAGAAAGAGCATATAGAAGCCTATTTGAAAGATTGTTATCAACGCTTAGAAACCAGTAAAACGGTGGCTCATAAATTAACAACCGTTCGTAATTTTCATCAATATTTAGAAAAAGAAGAACAAGCAACGCAAAATCCGACAGTTTTCATTGATCGGCCAAAAACAACAAAAAGTTTGCCTAAGTGTTTAAGTATAGAAGAAGTTGATAAACTATTAGATATTCCGTTGAATACGCCATTTGACTATCGAAATAAAGCTATGTTAGAATTGATGTATGGAAGTGGTTTAAGAGTATCAGAATTAATAAACTTAACCGTCTATGATCTAGATTTTAATAATGCGACAATTATTATTAAAGGTAAAGGCAATAAGGAAAGACTGGTTCCTTTAGGAGAGGTTGCCATTTATTATTTAGAACAATATTTGACGCAAAGACCAGCATTAATGAAGAAAAAACGCTGTGATGCTTTATTTCTAAACGCTAGGGGAACAGCTATTTCTCGACAAGGTTTTTTCAAAAATTTAAAAGCTATATTACGTAGTAAAGGATTAAATAAGGAGCTTACACCACATATGCTGAGGCATTCCTTTGCAACACATTT
>CALVUW010000024.1 GCA_944363695.1 uncultured Bacilli bacterium
GAAAGGAGTTTCTAATATATGTGAAAAAATCACATAATTAGATTATACGTGAAACTATGGCGACAAAAAGAGATTATTATGAAGTATTAGGTGTTGCCAAAACAGCTACTCAAGATGAAATTAAAAGTGCCTTTCGTAAACTTGCCAAAAAGTATCATCCTGATATTAGCAAAGAACCAGATGCAGAAGAGAAGTTTAAGGAAGTACAAGAAGCGTATTCTGTGCTTTCAGATGAGACAAAACGAAAACAGTATGATCAGTTTGGACATGCTGCCTTTAGTGGCGCTGGAGCCGGTGGTAATCCATATGGTGGCTTTGGTGGTGCTGGTTTTGGCTTTGATGCAAGCGATTTAGGCGATATTTTTGAAGATTTATTTGGTGGCGCTGGTTTTGGCTTTGGTGGTAGTCGTAACCGTTCTCGAGCTCGTCGTGGTAACGATGTGCTAATGTCAGTTGATATTTCCTTTATGGATGCTGTTTTTGGCTGCGAAAAAGACTTTGATCTTGATGTAGTAGATGCTTGTCAGGAGTGTGACGGTAAAGGCGGTTTCGGCGAAAAAAACTGTCCGCGTTGTCATGGTAGTGGTACCATTACTTCTGAACAACGTACGATTTTAGGTTCTTTCATGACTAAGACAACGTGTCCAGAATGTAATGGTAAAGGTAAAACTTACGATAAGATTTGTAATGCCTGTCGGGGTAAAGGAAAGGTTAAAGCTCATAAGACCATAACCGTTAGTGTACCAAGTGGTATCGATACTGGTGAGCGTTTACGAGTGCCTGGTAAGGGTCAAGCAGGAGAAAATGGTGGCTCTAATGGTGATTTATATTTAGAATTTCAGGTGGCTAGTCATCGTTTCTTTGAACGTGATGGTAACGATATTTATCTAGAAGTACCAATTACTATGGTAGAAGCGGTTCTAGGATGCAAAAAAGAAATTCCAACGGTCTATGGCAATGTAACTTTAAATATACCAGCTGGTACGGATAGCGGTACAAAGCAGAGAATTAGAGGAAAAGGAATTAAGAACGCAAGTACAAGACGTACCGGTGATATGTATGTTATTTTCCAAGTACAAACGCCAAAACGTTTAACAAGAGACCAAAAGAAACTATTTGAGTCCTTAGCAAAAACCGATTTTAAAGATAGTGATATTGATAGATTTGAAAAATTTACAAATGAAAATGAAAAATAAAGATTTATCGATTGATACACAATTAGAAGACCCGGAAATAGAAATTCAGTTGCAAACAAAAAGACATCAAATTGAAAATTTAACTATAGCTCGTAATGAACATATTGCAACTGCTAGCTTCTTTGCTTTGAGCGGTACCGTTACCGGTATGGCAACATTTCACAATAGTTCAACAGCAGCGATTACTTTGTCTGGCATAGGCTTTGGTATCGCTACTATTTATAGTTGTTTAGGTTTATTTCGTCACTTTCAATTGAAAATAAAAAGAAAAGAAATGCATGCCTTAGAAAAACAAAAAACACTTAAAAGATAGGGGAACTTATCTTTTAATTTTTGACAAAACAGTAAAAAAATGGTATAATATGACCTACATTGGAGGGGTTAGGATGAGTATTTGGAAACAGGAGGAACAAACAACCACTGAAATTGCACTGTATAAAAAGGTAAATGACTTTTTTGAACAATTACAAGATGATCCGAATTTAGAATATCGAGAAGGGCAACACACAATGGCCTTAGACATTGTCGAAGCCATGGCTAAAAAAGAAATTCTATTAATCGAAGCCGGTGTCGGTAGCGGTAAATCATGGGGTTATTTAGTTCCATTATTATATAGTTATCAAAACGTGCCTAATTTTAAAGGCTTTGTGATTTCTACTTCCACAAAAGCTTTGCAAGAACAATTAAAAAATGAAATTGAACGTCTATCTACGATGTTGAATATTCCCTTATCTGTCAGCATTGCCAAAGGTAGAGGTAATTATTTATGCCCAAAACGACTAGAACGCTTTTTAGAAACTTGTCGTCATAAGGAGCAGACAATTACTTTACAAGAGAAAGCTAAAAGTGGTCTTGTTAGTCGTAGTGATTATGAAGAACTAGACGATACTGCTTGGAAATTAATCAATATTGACCATGCAAATTGTCGTCGTTGTAGTTACCGAATGGAATTAGAAGATAAAAAATGTCAATATTTAATTAATCGTAATCAATGGAAAGATAGTAAAGCGATCATTTGTAATCACGATTTGTTAATCGAATCACTAAAACGTGATAGTGACGATAAAATTTTTGATACACCATCTGTCTTAGTGGTAGATGAAGCTCATTCATTAGAAGAAAAAATTAAAAACAACTTTCGTAGAAGCTTGCAAAAAAGTAATATTGAATATACAATCAATCATATTAGTTCTATTATTAGTGCGGATGAAGACGTTGCTAATAATCTAGCAACGCCGATGATTGAGACACTTAATAAGATTTTCCGTATGATTAGTACCAAAGCTAAGTATTTAATGAGAAAAAATGCTAAACAAGAAATAGAAGTATTAGATGCTGGTAAAAGTGGGTTTATGATTGAAGAACCTTTAAAAGAAGAAATTTCCTATTTAGTGAAGTGTCTAACTGTTATGGAAAATTATGCTAGTAATCATGCTTACTTTTTAAATTATAATAGTAGTCAATTAGACAAATTAAAAGATATAAAATATGTTTTTAAAGACCTATTATTACCGAAAGAAAAGCAGAAAAATGTCTATTGGGCTACCTTTATTGCTGGTACCAAGGATCATATTGCCTTAGGTTATATTCCTAAGAACATTAAAGAGCAGACTGATTCATTATTCGCTGATCCAAGCTATGCAAAAGTATTTACTTCTGCCACTTTAACGACGGCTCCTGATGATTATAGTTACTTTATGCGTAGTATTGGCCTTGATACCATTAAACGTGTACCAATTATTCAAGAGTATTCTCAAAGTTCCCCTTTTGATTATCAAAATAATGCGTTGCTATATCATCCTACGGATATTATTAATCCTAAAACAAATGATCATCATTATTATCTAACCTCCATTAGTGATCGTATTGCGGAATTATTACAAATTACAGAAGGTAGAGGACTTGTCCTATTTACCTCCAAAAAAGATATGGAAGCAGTTTTTCAACAATTACAAGAAAAGGATTTACCTTTTAACATTGATATCCAACGAAATGGTCAAAATACAGAAAGATTAAGAGATAAATTTATCGAAGATGAAACATCTGTGTTGTTAGCAACTGGTGCTTTCTGGGAAGGAATTGACGTTAAAGGTCCAGCTTTGGAAAATGTCATTATTCCTAAATTACCATTTCCAGTGGTCGATCCTGAAATGGAAGAAAAAGCCGCCCAACAAGGTAACGGTTTTCAAATTTATTTAAATGACATGATTATCAAATTACGACAAGGAACAGGACGCTTAATTAGACAAAGTACAGATAAAGGTATTGTCAGTATCCTAGATAGTCGTTTTCAAGAGTATCAATCACAGATTCTACCAGCCTTACCATTTACGAATCAAACGGATGATATGGAAGAAGTAAAAACATTCGCGAAGACTAAATTGAAGGTATAAAATCATAATGCTAGCAAATACTAAATCGTAAGAAACGTATTTGACAAATGAGTAAAATCATAGTAGAATAGCTAATGAAAAACGTTGATGAAGAGAAGTAATGATTAATTTATGAAATAAGAGAGTTCACGGTTGGTGCAAGTGAACCATAACGATCATGAATAACACTTCGGAGTGCTTAAAGAAATTGAGTAGACTAAGCCGGGTATTCCCGTTATCCTAGAAAGCGATTATCCATTGGATAATAATTTGGGTGGTACCGCGGGTAAAATCTCGTCCCTAGTTAGGGATAGAGATTTTTTTATGTAGAGAAAAGGAGCGAGGACAATGATTGAGAAAGAAAAGTTAAAAGATTATGCCGCAAAATTGATGTTTGATATGGAGGATAGTGAATACGAAACGTTACAACAAGAGTTTGATGTTATCTTAAAGCAAATGGATTTAATCGGAAATATTCCTAACATTCAAGAAGTAGAGCCAATGTCGTTTCCGTTTGTTACCTATCAAGCAACCTTACGAGAAGATGAAGTAGAAGAGGTGGATGTTTTAACAGTAGGAGAAGTACTTAGCAACTGCAAACATCAATTAAAAGATCAAGTTAAAGTACCAAAGGTGGTGGAATAAATGGATTATAGACATATGATGATAGAAGATTTGCGAAAAGCCTTAGATCAAAACGAGACAACAAGTGAAGAACTATTTGAAGAAGCTAAAACTTTAGCTAAGCAATATCAAGAACCGTATAATGCTTTTGTTACAATTTTAGATACCTATAAGTCAAAAAAGAAAAAAGACACCATGTTAACAGGAATTCCATACGCTTTAAAAGATAACTTTTCAACGAGTCATATCTTAACAACAGCTTCCAGTAATATCTTAAAAGATTATGTACCAGTATATGATGCTACAGTTTATAAAAAATTAAAAGCCGCTGGTGCCGTCTTGGTGGGTAAAACCGTACTAGACGAATTAGCTATGGGTGGAACCGGTACAACAGGGCATACGGGGATAGTTCGTAATCCTTGGGATGAAAAAAGACAAATTGGCGGTTCTTCAGCTGGTAGTGCCGCCGCAGTAGCCCTTGGTATTGTTCCCTTTTCAATTGGTAGTGATACCGGTGATTCTATTCGTAAACCAGCTGCTTTTGGTGGCGTTGTTGGTTATAAACCGACCTATGGTTTAATTTCACGGTATGGACTTTTTGCTTTTGCTTCTAGTCTTGATCATGTTGGTTGCTTTAGTCGCTCCGTAAAAGATGCTGCTATTGTCACGGATATTTTAAAAGGGGAAGATCCACATGATATGACCACATTAAAAGATATGAATGATTCCTTAGTAGAAGCCTTAGATAGACCAATTACTGGCAAGAAACTATTTTATATAAAGGAAATATGTGATCGTAATCAATATCTAGATACAAACGATAAAGAAGTCGTAGCTGTTTTAGATAATTTTGAATCTTTACTAGATAAATGTCGTCAAGCGGGATTCGAAGTGGAAGGTGTATCGGTTGAACGCTATTTATTAGAAGCAATTTATCCAGCTTATATGAGTATTTCCTGCGCGGAGGCTACTAGTAATAATGCCAATTTAACCGGTATTCAGTTTGGCCCAAGAGGAGAAGGAAACTCTATCGAAGAGATTATGTTTGATGCTAGAACCAAGGGATTTTCAGAATTAATCAAAAGACGGTTTGTCTTAGGAAGTTATATCTTACAAAAAGAAAATCAAGAAAAATTGTATTTAAATGCTTGTCGTATTAGGCGGCTTATTGTAGAGAAAATGACAGCATTATTTCAAGAATATGATGCGATGATTCTACCAGCTAGTGGTGGTATTGCTCCTTACTTTGAAGATAGTAGTGATAAGTTATCCGATCGTTATTTACTACTAGAAAATCATATGGCAATTGGTAACTTTGGCGGTTTTCCTAGTATCACGATTCCAAGTGGTTTTGTAGAAAAGATGCCAATTGGCGTTAATATTACCGGACCTATTAAAGAAGATGGTAAACTATTAAACATTGCTTATCATATTGAAGAATTAACGGGATTAAAAGGAATAAAGGCAGGTGATCAACATGTATAAAGTCGTAATTGGCTTAGAGGTCCATTGCGAAGTAGAAACAAAGTCTAAAAACTTTTCTGGTGCTCCTAATGAATTTAGTATGATCCCAAATATTCATGTTACCCCAGTTGATTTAGGTTTACCTGGTATCTTACCAGTTGTAAACGCGGAAGCTTGTCGCAAAGCTCTAAAAACAGCGATGGCCCTTCATTGTGAACAACCAGATGAAATTATCTTTGATCGTAAAAACTATTTTTATCCTGACCTGCCAAAAGGCTATCAAATTACACAGGTAACAAAACCAATGGGACGAAATGGTTACTTAGATATCAAATTAAAAGATTATGAAAAAAGAATCTATATTCATCAACTACACTTAGAAGAAGATACTGCCAGTCTTGATCATTATAGTAATTATTCGCTAATTGATTATAATCGTTCTGGTATTCCTTTAATGGAAATTGTAACAGAACCTTGTATTTCTTCTGCTGAAGAAGCAGTGACCTTTTTAGAAGATTTACGAGATGTTTTCTTATTCTGTGAAGTTAGTGAAGCTCGTAGTAATAAAGGGCAAATGCGTTGCGATGTCAATATTTCTTTAATGGAAGAAGGCTCAGATGTATTAGGAACCAAAGTAGAGATGAAAAACATCAATGCCTTTAACAGTGTAGCAGCGGCGATTGAATATGAAATTAAACGCCAAAGTGCTATTTTAGATAAAGGTGAAAAAGTAAACAAGAAACAAGACGCATTGATGAAGATGGTAAAACTTATTCTATGCGAGAAAAAGTAGATGCCATTGATTATAAATATTTTATTGAACCAAACCTAGCACCTGTTAAACTAACAAAAGAATATTTACAAGAAATAAAAGACAGTGTGCCTATGTTGAAACTAGATCGTCTACATAAATACATGGATGAATATCATTTAAGTGAATATGATGCGACAGTATTATCAAAGAATAAAGCAATCGCTGATTACTTTGAGGAAATTATCAATTATGGTAGTGACATTAACTTAACGGTTAATTTTGTAACCACTAGTGTTTTAAGCTCATTAAAGAAATTAGAAATTACATTAGATGAATTCTTTATTACCCCTAAAATGCTAAGTGGTGTTATCGATTATGTTCATCAAGGAAAAATTTCCCTAGACCATGGTAAGAAAATTTTATATCAAGCTTTAGATCAGAAAAAAGATCCATTAGTTATTATCAAAGAATCTCATCTAGAACAAATAAATGATGAAGAAACTTTGATGACCTATATTGAAGAAGCTTTAACGGAAAATCCAGAACAAGTACGACAATATGTCGAAGAAGGTAAGGATTATGTGATCAATTTCTTTATCGGCAAAGTGATGCAGAAAAGCAATCGTCAAGCAAATCCGAATAAAACATTAGAATTAATTAAAAAAGTATTAACAGAAAGGAAAGAAAAATGAGAGCAAATAAATATAGAGACCACTATTGTGGTACGTTAACCAATGAAGATGTAAACAAAACAATTCGCGTGGCAGGATTTATTGAAAATATCCGGGATCATGGTGGTGTTATCTTTGTTGACATCCGAGATCAATTTGGTACGTTACAATTAGTTAGCAATGATGATACAATTTTTTCAGGATTAACTAGAGAATCAAGTGTTAGTGTTACTGGTACCATCAGAAAACGTGATGAAGAAGATTATAACCCACGCATTGCTACGGGGAAGATTGAGTTATTAGTTGATCAAATTGAAGTACTTGGTAAAAGCAAAAATGTTTTACCATTTGAAGTGATGACTTCTAAAGAAGTAGGGGAGGATGTACGCTTAAAATATCGTTATCTAGATTTACGTAACCCCAAAGTAAAAGAAACGATTTTATTTCGTAACAAAGTCATTCGTTTCTTGCGTCAATTTATGGAAGAACGTGAATTTACAGAAATTCAAACTCCTATTTTAACAGCGTCATCTCCTGAAGGAGCTAGAGACTTTATTGTACCTAGTCGTAAATTTAAAGGTAAATTTTATGCTCTACCGCAAGCACCACAACAATTTAAACAGTTATTAATGTGTGCTGGATTTGATAAATACTACCAAATCGCTCCCTGCTTCCGTGATGAAGATGCTAGAAGTGACCGGGTATACGGAGAATTTTATCAATTAGACTTAGAAATGGCCTTTGCTGAAGAAGATGATGTTTTAGCAGTAGGAGAAGATATTTTCTATGAAACATTCAAACATTTTTCTACAAAAGAAATAAGCCCTAAACCATTTAGACGTCTTAGCTACAAAGAAGCAATGGATTTATACGGAACTGATAAACCAGATTTGCGAAATCCACTATTTATTATTGATTTAACAGAAGAGTTTGAAGATACTGAATTTAAACCGTTTAGAGGTGTAACTGTTAAGGGAATCAAAGTAAGTGGTATTGCTAGTAAATCCAACTCTTGGTTTAATGAACTAGTTGATTTTGCGAAATCAATTGGTATGCCAGGTATCGGTTATTTTAAAGTAAATGATGATATGTCATTTGCTGGACCAATTGATAAATTCTTAAGTGATGAAGAACGTCAAGCTTTAATTGACAAAGCCGAACTTGCCGCGGGAGATGTTTTATTCTTTATTGCTGATCGGCATAAAGCAGCCCTTTTAGCAGGAGAAATCCGTAATGAATTAGGTCGTAAACTAGATTTGTTAGATCCTAATAAATTTGAATTTTGTATTGTGAAAGACTTTCCGATGTATGAATGGAGTGAAGAAGAGGATCAATACGTCTTTACTCATAATCCATTCAGTATGCCACAAGGCGGTATGGAAGCCTTAGAAACAGAAGATAAAGAAAATATTTTAGCTTATCAATATGATTTTGTATGTAACGGTATCGAAATGGCAAGCGGTGCAGTTCGTAACCATGACTTAGCGATTATGCGGAAAGCCTTTGAAATTGCTGGATACACAGAAGAAGATTTAAAAACTAGATTTAAAGCTTTATATACAGCTTTTCAATATGGAGCGCCACCACATGCTGGTATGGCCCCAGGACTTGATCGTATGTTAATGTTATTATTAGACGAGTCATCTATTCGTGAAACGATTGCTTTTCCAATGAGCGCCAGTGGGGCAGATAATTTAATGGGAGCACCAGGTGATGTTAGTGAAATGCAACTACGGGAAGCACATATTAAAGTTAGAGATTAAAAAAAGACGATTAGAAAATGATCGTCTTTAATATTCTTTGTGTGTTTTTAAAATTGTATTTAGCGACTTCTTTTAATTTTTCTTCTCCATAGATATCAACTAGTTCTTCACCTATTGCATCGACATCTTTTCCCGCACCTTTGGGGAGTGGTAATTTCACTTGATCGCACAATTTATCAAATTCTTTTAAGAAGATATAACGACTAATCATAGAAGCGGCAGCAACTGCTAAGTTTTTGTCTTCTGCTTTCGTCATGAAAGTAATGCCTTTTTGAATGTTCTTTGCATCTTTAATATAATCATAATAACGGGCTTCTTTAGCAAATTCATCAACAATAATATAATCTACTTCTGGCTGTAACTCATTCATAATTTGATATAATACTTTATTATGCATAATAGCCTTAATCTTGTTCATATTAATATCATGACTATACTTTTCGTTATATTCTTGATTAGTTAGAATTAAACTGCGATAAGGGATCTTTTTAACAAGTTGGGGCACAATTTTTAAAATCATTTCATCGGTTGCTTTTTTAGAATCTTTAATACCTAAACTTTCTACAAAACCAATATTTTCTTTCGATACATAGGTAGCCGTTACCACAATTGGTCCAAAATAATCACCTGTTCCTACTTCATCACTACCGACAGAGGAACAATGATAATATTTTTTTTCTTCTTCTTGTTGTTTTTTTGGATCGATCTTACTTTGACCATCGATTTCTTTCCACATCATCGCATCCACATCGGCACTTTTTCCTTGAAACATAACCTTGCCAGATTCATATAAAGTAATAGTAGTATCTTCATCAACTGCTTGAAAGACGGCATAAGGGATTTTTTTATCTTTTATTTTATCTTTATAATAATCTAGCATTTTTTGTTTTGTTTTTTCCTGTATTTTAATTACTTCATTCATCATATCACCTAGTAGTAGTATAGCATGTATTGTTAAAAACATAAAGCTACTAAAAAGTGTAAAACCCATATTTTAACTTGCAAATTTGTAGAAAAAATATGACGTTTTCGTTATAATGAAATTGGAGGTTGAAGTTATGAATATTTTTGATGTTGTGATTTTACTAGCGATTGCCTTAGGCGGTGTAGTTGGTTTAAAAAGAGGTGTTTTAAAAGAATTAGTGGTTGTTATTGGTACAATCCTAGTCTTCTTTCTAGCTTTTATTTTAAAAGATTATTTAGCAGCCTTTTTATGTACCAATCTTCCATTCTTTCATTTTGCGTCATCACTTGGTGGCCTAAATTCGCTTAGTATCATTTTTTACCAGCTAATATCTTTTCTCATCATTGTTATTATCTTGCTATTTTTATTGCGTATTCTGATTCGTATTACTGGCTTTGTCAGTAAAATTGTAGATGCGACAATTATTTTAGCATTACCTAATAAAATATTAGGTTTTATCGTTGGCTTGATAGAAGGTTATATCATTGTTTTTCTAGCTTTAAATATATTAGCGATTCCCTTAAATGGTAATGCTGATTTTGCCAATTCTAATCTAAGAGAATTTATTATGAATGATACACCTGTATTAAGCGATAGTTTTGGTGGTATTAATCATGCGTTAGATGATATACTATCATTAGAAGGACAAGATGTCGATGCTAATAACTTGACAGTTATTGATACTTTATTAAAATATAAAGTGGTATCTGTTGATTTTGTAGAAGAGTTAGTAGAAACTGGAAAATTACAAGATGTAGATGGTTTAGATGCCGTATTAGATAAATATCGATAGGAGGAAAAATGATATATTTAGATAAGCAAGAAGATTTTGAAGAATTAATTAAAGAAGGAGATGTCTTAGTCGATTTCTTTGCTACTTGGTGTGGCCCTTGTCAAATGTTATCACCTGTTTTAGAAGATTTTAGTGAGCATTTTGAACGAGTAAAAGTCATCAAAGTGGATATTGATCAGTTCGAAGAACTAGCAAGACGTCATGGCATTATGAGCGTGCCGACGATGGAAGTATACAAAGATGGAAAATTAGTTCAAAAAGAAGTTGGATATCGTTCTATGGATGATATTGCTAGTTGGTTCATTCGCTAAACAGATTACCAGTTAATCTGTTTTTTCTATGAGAATTTTTTGAATACTCTGTACTGTTACGATTGATTGAATACGATCAAACAATTCTTCTGATATTTCCACGGTATATAGACAATCTGTTTTATACTGTTTACTTATAATCTTACTGTTATGTAAAAGATAAATTACTTTTTTCTCTAATGAAAATGGAAATTGTATTGTTACTAATAATCCTGGTATCAGTGTTTGTAAAGGACAGGTTTTTAAAAGTTCTTGGGTACCATGACTATAGGCACGAATCAAGCCGCCGGTTCCTAGTTTAATACCTCCAAAATAACGAATAACAATGACTAAAATATTGGTTAATTGTTCTTTTTCTAGAATATTGAGAAGTGGGGCGCCAGCTGTTTTAGCCGGTTCTTTATCATCGCTCATCCCTTTGTCTTGATTGACAATATATGCATAGCAGTAATGATTTGCTTTGGGATAAGTTACTTTGTAATGTTCAAGATTCATTGTCACTTCTTCTATCCTACGAATGGGAATTAATATCGTAATGAACTTCGATTT
This sequence comes from uncultured Bacilli bacterium, assembly GCA_944363695.1. GTDB lineage: Bacteria > Bacillota_I > Bacilli_A > RF39 > UBA660 > Onthousia. Next base: position 11,462 of record CALVUW010000024.1, read on the forward strand.
TTTTTCGTAGTCTATTCGTGTATAGATTGTATCAATTGTTTTCATGGTATCACCTGTCATTATTATAGTAGAAATCTATTATTTGTGCTAGATGAGATAGTCAACTATATCGTCAAGTCGTCTAATTTTTTTGACAAAATAAAAAGGAAGAAAAGAAAATGTGGTAAAATATGGAAAAAGAAGGAGGACCGGGATGATCAAT
>CALVUW010000025.1 GCA_944363695.1 uncultured Bacilli bacterium
TAGAAAATCTTTATTTTTAGATAAGTCTTTTGCTTTTAAAGCATATCCAACGCCCTTAGTTAGTGAGTAAAGGGAAATAACACCGCCCGTAATAGCAAATGCAGGAAGTGTAATGTTAGGATCTAATGTTGTGAATAGGCCAGCGCTTGCTAAACCAACACCAGCAGCAACGCCGACAAATCCTGCTAAACTTCTAATCACTAAAGATGATTTTTTTGCTTCTTCTACTTCTGTTTTCATTAATTTATTTAAGTTTCGAATCGCATTCTCGCTATATTTGATGGTATAAAGACGTCCATTTCCAAATTCAATTTCGATGGTATGATCGTCTTTTACGATATAATTTTTTACAAATTGTGTTTTGCTTTCTTCTTTTGTTAATGAATAATCGTTCATGTTCTCACTCCTTCGTATAATATGTTTGTAAGTTGATTTTAACTTACAAACTACAATTCTTTCTAGTTAGTTTTTTACTAAGCACTTTTTAGCATGGAATAATTTATTTGATAAGGGAGAAATTATTTAAAAACTTCCACAACTTTCATCTTGACATATTACCAGATGTCTTAAAGTAGACTTATTATACAACTTTTTCACTGGTTTTGCAATTATTTTTGACTCTATCACCTTGATAGATACCTTGTTTAGCCATTTTTTTGTCAATGTCATTTAAAACGGTGAATTTCTTGATTAACCAACTTGGTTCTATTAAATCTTCAGGATTAGGATCTCCCGTTAAACGATGAATGACAATTTCAGGTCGCAGATACTCGAGTTGGGTAGTCACAATATCAACATATTCTGCTTTAGTCAAGATAGGAAATGGATCTTTTTCAAAAGTTTTCGCTAAAGCGGTATCTTTTAGAATATGAAGCATATGAATTTTAACACCTTGAATATCTAGTGTATTTAAGAATTTAACCGTATCAATCATCATTTCTTTGGTTTCGCCAGGAAGCCCATTAATAATATGAACAATAACGGGAATCTTTCTTTTTCGTAACTGTTCAACGGCTTGTACAAAATTTTCTAGGCTAGAACAGCGATTGATTAGAGTAGCTGTGGTGGGATGAATGGTTTGTAATCCTAATTCAACCATTAAGAATTTTCGCTTATGAATGGTTTCTAAATAATTGATAATTTCATCATTTAAACAATCACTTCTAGTAGCGATGGCTAAACCCATAACATCATCCTTTTCTACAAATGGCTCAAAACAGGCTTTTAACTTTGAAAGAGGTCCATACGTATTACTATGGGCCTGAAAATAAGCGATAAACTTAGCATCAGGCCATTTCTGCTGCATCTTTTTCTTTCCTTTTTCAAATTGGGTTAGTAGGTCTTCATCGACAGAACCTGCGAAATCACCGCTTCCAAGTTTCGAACAATAGGTACATCCTCCATATCCGTATCTACCATCAATATTAGGACAAGTAAAACCAGCATTTAGACTGACTTTACATACCTTACTATGAAATTTTTGTTGATAAAAATAGGTAAGCGTATGATAACGTTTGTTATCCATGGTATAGATGAATTTATTTTCCATAATAGCACCCCATTTGCTGTAATAATATCGCCTGTTCATAATTTTTTTGAAAAAGAGTCTGTAACCGTTTATCAATTCTTTGATTTTTTTCTAATTTAGACAGCATATAAAGAGTAATCACTTTTGTATTTGAGCCTTTCTTCCAACTTAAGGATTTCAATTGTTTCTTTATTTCACTACTAATCTTTTCTTGCTCTCCCACTTTTGTACGAAGGGCTTTTTTAAACGTATAAGGACGATAGATTTTATATTCTGCTAGATGAAAACTTTTACCTAAACTTTCAATTAGATGTAGGAAATGGGTTGTTGTTATTTTCTTATGTAATTTCTTTTGTAAGTATTTTTGTTCTTTATGATACCATTTAGTAATCGTTCCTTTGCGGAAAGTAAAAATGTTGCCATCTAGTTTATGAAAAACTTTCATCGTATCATTATAGCCGTATTGGATATTGGTTTTGGCTTGTTCTGGATTAAAATTTAAGAAAAACGAAATTTGATTACGTGGTGTGATGACAATTGTGGGTTTAGCTTGTTTGGGTTTTCGAGTAATACCAGGAGCTTTTAAGTTTACAACAATTAATTCATCAGCACCCATGGTAATAGCTAAATTAATAGGAAGATTGTCATAAATGCCTCCATCAATATAGGATTGACCATCGATTTTTTTCATTTGAAAGGCCGGAAAACAAGTAGCAGAGGCCATTAAGTAATCAATTAGTTTAGTCTGTGGTATTTCCTTTTTTGTCAAGACGACTTCCTTTTTGGTAGTGGCATTAAAACTGATTAACCCAAAATCAATCGATGAGCGGTAGAATTTGGCAGGAGAAATATACTGTTCAATAATACGCTCTATTTTTTGCAGTGGCATACCGCCTTGTTGCACAAAATTTCTACCAAATAATTTTAAAACATCTAAATTCTGATTAGACTTGGGACTTTGATCGAATAAGTAATCTAGATTTAATTTGTGCCAAATATATTTAGCTCGAAAATATGTTTTTTGCGTCATTAAAGACCCGTTTAAGGCTCCAACTGATGTACCCGTGACAATTTGATAATCAATTTTTAATTTTCTTAAAGCTTTCCATACACCAATCTGATAGCTGCCTTTGCTACCGCCACCAGATAAAACAATTGCTCTTTTCATTTTTACCACCTGTTAGTTTAGTATACCATATTTTAAAGTTGTGATATACTATAAGTAATAGAGAAGTAGGTGATGTTGTGGTAAAAAAGAAAAAACTGCGTTTAAAAAGAAGTGCACGCAAACCAATGATAATTATGGGCGTTATTATTGTGATTCTAATTGGAATATTTGTTTTTTATACTAGTACGAAAAGTGAGCTAAAATCGTTAGGGTATAGTAATAAGGCGATTAGTTCCATTATGCAAAAATTCAAGTGGAGCTATGTAATGGATGCTGGTGAGAATCAGACTTTGAATGCTGCTTTTGAAAGTAGCGAATATGATCCTGATAATTTAGATTCATATCGCAAAATTGCTTATCAGGATCAAAAAGATATTATAAAAAATATTAATACTTTATTAGATAAAGGTTATAAAACTAGCGAAGTATCTCTTATCTTATCAAGAGGGAATAATGATGATGTAACGGAATTTGCTAAACGAGATAAAGTTCAGTATTTAGATGAATTCTTTTCAGTTGAGTATTCTAAATTAGCAAATTATGACCGTTATGTCGCTTACCAAGAACTAGAAAATAACGATGCCGAAACGACAGTGTTATTAGTCAATATGGATTTTGATAAAGAGGAATATGTTGATCCTTTAATCATTGATAAATTTGATGAATATACTTTGGTAAATAAGCATCGTCAATTGAGTGCTGATTATGTACCAGATGATTTACAAGCCTTCGATGAAGATGAAGTTAAGACGGGAGAAGAAGTAGAAGCAGAAGCTTCTGTCGTTAAAGCTTTTCGTCAGATGGCGCAAGCTGCTAGTGAGGAAGGCTTATCTTTAATGGTTAATTCAGGTTATCGTAGTTATCAAGATCAAGAAGAAATCATGCGAATCTATTTAGATGCTTATGGTCAGAATTATGTGGATAATTACATTGCAAAGCCAGGCTTTTCAGAGCATCAAACTGGTATGAGTATTGATGTGGCTAGCGCTACCGTTAATACGTTTGTTGAAAGTGATGAGTACAGTTGGATGATGGATAATGCTTATCGTTATGGTTTCATTTTGCGTTATCCTAAATCAAAAGAGGATATTACTGGTTATAAGTGTGAAGCATGGCATTATCGTTATGTGGGTGTTGAAATTGCTACTTACATAAAAGAACATAATATTACCTACGATGAGTACTACATTCAATTTTTAGATAATGAAAGATAGTCATTTGCGGCTATCTTTTAGTTTGCGGTTATCTCTAATCCAAATAGGCATTTATCATATAGGAAGGTACTTATTTTCTCTTGATTACCTGTATTATAATATTCTGTTAATAAAGTGTTAAATTCTCTAATATTTTCTTCTTTAATAGAAATAATGCCACATCCATTTTGAATTAATATTTTATTAGCTATAATCATACTTGTTCGTTTATTACCATCCCAAAAAACTTGTGCACGCATTAAATAAAGCATCAAATGAATACTTTTGCTTGTATATTTTCTTCTTTTAAAATCGTTTCTATTTGGGATATTACCGCCTGTTTATCAGGGATAGGTGGTACATAATCAACGCCATTAATACCGATTTTCCCGGTTCTTAAAACGCCCCATTCTAACGATTCATTTCTAGATACATAAGCATTTATTTGACAGATAAAATCTAAATTGAGAGGGTTATCTATATGAGAAAGAACATAATTCCAGGCATCTCTTAAATTTAAAATACAATTAATTTCATCTAGTTTCAGATTGGGAACATTGACTCCTTCTAAAATAGTTTTAGTATCAGAGTAAGTGGTATTAATTCCTTCTAGTCGTATACTATTGTAAATGCTTACTACTAATGCTTTTTTAGCTAAAAAAATATTTTGCTCTTTTGTTAAGTTAAATTTATCTTGCATGTTTTTAACTCACTTTTTTCATTATACTATATTTTTAATCATTAAAAAGCATAATAAAACGCTCTTTTTCTTTTGCTAGTTCCACCATTTGCTGCTTTTCACCATTTTTAATTTATGATATGATAACAATAGAATAGAAAGTAGGTGAGCTTAAGGTGTATCCACTAGGTAAGCAATTTGAGGTAGATATATCTAAAGGTATTAGTGATGAGAAAAGTATCATACAGGGTGCAAAATATCGTATTACCGTGTTAAGCGAGAGTTTAATACGATTAGAGTATAATGCAACTGGTACATTTGTAGATGCGCCTAGTCAATTGGTTTCTAATCGTAGATTCCCACTTTGCTCAATGCAAGTCAATCAAGATACGAAATTATTAGAAATAACAACGGCCTATTTTAAGTTAACTTATACGAAAGAAATGCCTTTTTTAGGGACTAAGCTTGATCCGATGAAATATTTGAAGATAACCTTATTAAGTGGTCAGCCAGATGAGGAGAGAAGTTGGTATTATCAACATCCAGAAGTGCGCAATATGAATGGTAATATGATTAGTGATGATATTAAAACGCCTAAGAATTTGCAAAAAGGTTTATATTCTTTGGAGGGATTTGTTTCTTTAGACGATAGCAATAGCTTGTTATTTGCTAGTGATGGTACTTTGTATCCACGACCAAAAGATGGTATTGATCTTTATGTATTTATGTATAAAAAAGATTTTTCACAGGCTTTACAAGACTACTTTCGCTTAACTGGTAAGCCAGATCTTTTACCTCGTTATGCTTTTGGTAATTGGTGGAGTCGAAATACGACTTATACCCATGATAGCTTATTAGAATTAGTTAATCAGTTTGAAAGACGTAATGTTCCTTTATCTGTTGTACTACTAGATAAAGATTGGCATTATCGAGATGTTGGCTCTTATCGTTCCCTAGAAACAGGTTTTACATTTAATAACACTTTATTTCCTCAACCCACAGAAACGGTAGCAGCTTTACATGATCATAATATTCGCCTAGGTCTTGCCCTTAATCCTGAACAGGGTATTTACCCACATGAAATGTACTACCAACAAGCTTGTCAATACTTAGGTATTACTGATAACAAAATTATTGTTTTTGATCCATTAAATCCTAAACTATTAGATGTCTATTTTAAATTGTTTTTACATCCATTAGAATCATTGGGAGTTGATTTCTTCTGGCATAATTATACGGGTGGTCATCAGTTATATAAACTTTTAGCTTACAATGATTATCATTATAAAGATGCAGCCAGGAATCCTGCTAAACGTGCATTATTATTATCGCGTAATGCGATTTATGCTCCGCATCGGTATTCAGTTCTATATGCTGGTACCAGTGAAGTATCTTGGGATAATTTAAAACGAATTTCTGATCGTAATTTGAATGCTGCTAACATTGGGGTTTCTTGGTGGAGTCATGATGTTGGGGGTAATCATGGAGGGATTGAAGTAAGTGAGTTATATATTCGCTCGGTTGAACTAGGTGTATTCAGTCCGATCTTGCGGTTTCATGCTGCCCGTGGTCCTTATTATAAACGGGAGCCATGGAACTGGGATATTAAAACTGAAACGATTGTCAATGATTATCTACGTCTACGACATCGTTTGATCCCTTATCTATATACGGAAAATTATTTATATTATCAGCAAGCTAAACCTTTGATTCAACCACTATATTATGATATTCCATGGATTATTGATGATGATACTTATAACCATCAATACTATTTTGGTAGAGAATTACTAGTATGTCCGATTCTTACTAAAAAGGATGTAGTTATGAATCGGACGATTCATCGCTTTTATTTACCAGAAGGTACTTGGTATGATTTTAAAACCGGAAAAAAATTCCCAGGAGGGAAAAAATATGTGTCCTTCTATAAAGAAGAAGATTATCCGGTATTTGCTAAAAGTGGAGCGATCATTCCTTTATCAAATCGTAGTGATTTAAATAATGTTGGTTTGCCACTTGATCTAGAAATACATATTTTCCCGGGCATATCTAATGTTTATACCATGTATGAAGATGATGGTCTAACTTATCTATACAAAGAAGGTTTCTATTTAAAAACAGATATTGATTATAATTATTTACAAAATAACTATACAGTGATTATTCGCTCGGTTGAAGGTAAAAGTGGAGTGGTTCCAGAAAAAAGAAATTATAAAATACGCTTCCGTAATACCAAACAAGCAGAAGAGGTCAATATTCATTTTAATGACCAAGAAATAAAACCAACTGCTAGCTATATCGAAGATAATGATTTTGTAATTGAAGTTGAACAGATTGATACTATTGGTCAATTGACGATTCATTGCAAAGGAAAAGATATTGAAATTGATGCAATACGGTTAATTAATGAAGATATTAACAGTATTTTAATGGATTTGCAAATCGAAACGTATTTGAAAGAAAAAATCGCTGCTATTGTTTTTGGCGATGAGCCTATTAAGAAAAAAAGAATTGCCATTCGCAAGTTAAAACATAGTGGCTTATCTAAAACCCATATGGACCTATTCTTAAAACTATTAGAATATCTAGATCAGGTATAATTGAAATTCGTCATAAGAGAAGATAGCATTCTTCTTTTTTGTCTGGTATAATAAAGTTGATGGGTGGTGACGTTATGAAGGCAATGATAACCGGAGCAACTTCTGGTATCGGCTATGATATGGCTAAGTATTTGGCTGAGAAAAATTATGAGTTAATATTAATTGGACGAAATAAAGAAAAATTGGAAGCATTACAGCAGGAATTACCAACAAAGACCAAAGTTGTTATTGTTGATTTGGCTAATGAACAAAAGGTAAAAGAATTGTGTGTATTAACTAAAAATGAGGATATAGATTTATTGATTAATAATGCTGGCTTTGGGGTGTTTGGTGATTTTTGTGAAACGGATGTGGCAGCAGAGTTAGAGATGATTGATGTAAATATTAAAGCTGTACATATTTTAACGAAATTTTTTCTAAAAGAAATGCAGAAAAAAGATCAAGGAATCATTTTAAATGTGGCTAGTAGCGCGGCCTTTTATGCAGGTCCTTTATTTAGTAGCTATTATGCTAGTAAATCGTATGTTTATAAATTGTCTCTTGCCTTAGCAGAAGAATTACATAAAAAAAGAAGCCATGTACAAGTTTCCATCTTATGCCCAGGACCGGTAGCTACTAATTTTAATGAACGAGCAGGCGTTAGCTTTTCGGTAAAACCTCTTTCTAGTTCCTATGTAGCTAAATACGCCATTGATCAATGTTTGGCTGGAAAAATAATTATTATTCCTGGAACGAAGATGAAACTAGCTAAATTTTTTAGTCATTTCCTAAGTGATAAACAATTAGCCAAAATTACTTATAAAATACAAAAGAAAAAGGTAACATCAGATGAATAGTATGCGTATAGATGATTTGAATCTTGTTCCGTTTCAACATTTTAACTTGTGTGTTCCACCCCATTCATTTATTATGATAGCGGGTTCAAATCGAAGTGGTAAGACGCAACTAATAAAAATATTAGGTGGTCTAATACCCACTGATACGACGGTTGTTTTTCACAAAGCCTATTTAGAAAGTTATGCTACCCAAGAAGTTTATCAAAAAATACATGTGTTTTTAGGAAATGACAAGTGGCATTTTATCTTTAAAACGGTTGAAGAAGAATTGCGTTTTCCGCTAGAAAATTTAGGGTTCTCCACTAAAGAAATCAATAAGAAACTAACGGATATTATGACTATTTTTTCATTAGATAAAGTGATGCGTCTAGATCCTAATCATTTAAATAAGTATTTAAAAGTAAAAGTCTTATTAGCACTTCAATTAATTAGTGAGCCAGAGGTTTTATTATTGGATGATCCTACTAAAATGTTAACTAAGCAACAGCGACAGGAAATTTTGGCACTTTTAAACTATTATCAGACGAAGGGTATGACAATTATTATGACAACTTCTACCCTGGATGATGCGCTAACAGCTAAAGCATCTAAATTATATATTTTGCACAAAGGAAAAATAGTGTTGGAAGGTGGCATTTATGATGTATTAAAAGAAGATAGTTTATTAAGCAAAGTTGGTCTACGCTTACCATTTATGGTTGATTTATCGGTTAAATTGAAATATTATAATCTAATTGATGACATTGTATTAGATCCTGAAAGCCTGGTGAATCAATTATGGAAATAAAATTTGTGCGTGTCTGTAGTAAAGAATTAAGTAATTTGTCATTTACAATTCCTAGTGGTACTATAACGGGGATTACAGGTCATGGTAAGAGTGCAGTTTTACAGATGATTGATTTACTGTTACCACTAAGGGGTTCTATTTATTTTGATGATAAAAAAAAGACTAGTTATAATGTCAATCAATTAAGACAAGAAGTTGTCTTGGTACCAGAAACATTTGTCAATCAATTTTTAATTGACAATATTTATACATATTTTATGTATTATATAACCTATTATCAGTTAAAAATTGACAATGCTAGAAAGAAAATAGAAGGTGCTTTTAAAATTGTTGGTTTGGATATTTCTAATTTAGAGAAAACGTTTTATCAATTATCAGATAGTGATATAAAACTGGTTCAATTGGCACTTGCTTTTTTGTCAAATCCTAAGGTTATTTTACTAGATGAACCATTTATTAATTTGGATGTAAAACAGGAAAAGAAAGTAGTACGTATTTTAGAAAAATTACAAGATAAGTTTCATAAAACGATTGTCATTGCTAGTAGTAATAGTAATTGTTTATACGAATATACAAAGCATTTAATCGTTTTAGATGAAGGAACGGTTTTAACAGAAGGTCCTACTGAGACAATTTATTTTGAGGATCCTAAAATTATATCCCGTCACATAGAACGACCAGAAATTGTAGAATTTATCGATTTAGTTGAACGAAAAAAAGGTATAAAATTAATACATCGTAAAGATGTAAGAGATGTTATAAAGGATATTTATCGTAATGTATAGTGAAGAGCATTTTGTTAAGAACAATTTTATTTTTTTGACAATTATCTATATTGTTTACAATGTTGGTATTCTATTAGTGTCGTACTCTTTGTCAAAATTACTTATTTTTTTAGCTTTCTGTTTTATCATTCATAACTTAGGATTGCGGTTTAGTAAATGGTTATTGTTATTAACGATAGGAATATTACTTATCCACAGTTTCTGTGGAAAACTAGCGATATTTGTATTACCAGTCGTGTTGATTAGCGGCGCTTGGTTATATTTTGCCAATGTTAATAAAAAAGATTTGTTACATGCAACAGCTTTTTTTATCCGAAACACAAGCTTACTTTATGCACTTTTGTTTATCCTTCATTTGGTGAAATATAGTTGGCAGGAATTAAAAAATAGTTATCAGTTATCTAAAGAATTTAATCCCCAGCTTTTTTATCGTCATTTTATGATGCATCTTGGCACGAGTGTCAAAACAGCTTATTATCAAGCCGGTGTTGTAGAAAATATATATCGTCGTCGATATTATGGATATGCAAAAAAGAAAAGAGGTTAAGTATGCGATTTCTTATTAAGTTTTCCTATGATGGAACAAATTTTGCTGGTTATCAACGTCAGCCTGGGTTACGGACCATTCAAGGATGTTTGGAAGAGGCAGTGTTAAAAATTAACAATCAGATTCCCGTTGTGATCACCGCTACTGGAAGAACGGATAAAGGTGTTCATGCCCTAGAACAATATGCTCATTTAGATCTTAATGTGGCGATTACCCCTTATAAGTTAAAACGAGCATTAAATAGTAATTTACCAGATGATATCTATGTGATGGATGCTAAAGAAGTAGCAGATGATTATCATATACGGCAACATGTGGTTCAAAAGACTTATCAATATCGCTTAAATATGGCAACTTACAATCCTTTACGCCGTCATTATGTATATCAACACAATTACGATTTAGATGTAAAAAAAATGCAAGAAGCAATTGTCTACTTTGTTGGAACACATGATTTTCGAGCGTTTGTCACTGAAAATTATTTAAAAGAAAATTGTATTCGTACCATTCAAGAAGCATATATTACTTATGATTCTTATTATCCGGGTGAGTTGATTTTTACCTTTACAGGGAACGGGTTTATGCGTTATCAAGTTCGTAATATGGTAGGATTGCTATTAAAAGTAGGTAATCATAAGATTGAGCCGCTGGTTGTCAAAGAAATTTTAGATAGCAAAGTCCGGGGGAAACATGGCTGCCGTGCTCCCAGTTGTGGTTTATGTTTAGTAAAGGTAGAATTGGATGAAAACATAAAATAATTTGAGTTTAGGTAAAAATAAAACTTGACAAAGAAAAAGTGAAAATGTGTTATCCACAGATTCACTTTTTTAACCATAAAATAAGGAAAAAACTTCCAATTTTTGTTATAATTTAATTGATAAAATAAAATATTACTAAACAAAAAATAAGGAGGTTGTTTCCATGAATAATTTTACTACAAATACATATGAAATGAAAAGAGAAATTGTAAATTTTTCCAAAAAAATTTCTTTAGGATTAAATAAACCAACTAGTAAGTTTGTGTTAGATATGCAATATGGTCTATCTAAAGGTGGTAGTTGTTTAATATCAGAAATAGCAAGATCATTAGATGAAGATATAAAATTAAATTATACAATAGAAAGACTATGTGATAATTTAAATAATCTGTATGAAGAAGAAAAAGAAACGATTTGGAATAATTATATAAAAGAAGTAAGTAAAGTATTAGATAAAGATGATGCTATTGTCTTATTTGATGATAGTGATATTAATAAAGAATATAGTAAAAAATTAGAAGACTTAGATAGAGTAATAGATGCATCAAGCAAAGATAAAAAAACAGTAAATGGATATCATGTATGTGAAGCGACAGCATTAACTAAAAAAGAAAAACAACCATTAAGTATATATAGCAAAATATATTCCTGTAAAAGTAAAGATTTTGTAAGTAAAAATGAGTATAC
>CALVUW010000026.1 GCA_944363695.1 uncultured Bacilli bacterium
ATTGCTAAAACAGAAAATTTAATTTTGAATACAGAAAATTTAAATGAACAATTATTAGCATATAGAACGTTTTTAGCAGAAAAAATGGATATAATTAAACAGCAGCGTAATACTATCTTGACGCAAGCTTTGGAAAAATGCAGTTATAATCAGCCTGACCAAATCATAAAGGAATTAAAAAAAGAATTAGTAAAACTAGATAAAAATATCAAAAAACAAATTAAACAGTGGCTAATGGAAGCCAATAAAACCTATTTCTTAGACGCGATGTCTACTTTAATCAACGATGATAAATTGACTTCTTCTTTCACTAAAGAAATAACCAAATATTTGCAAACGTTTTATATTAAGCAAGTGATTGAAATGATAGATATGAAATTATTAGTAAAAGATACTACTTTACTAAATGCTTTTAAAGAACAAATAGAAAGATTTATTTTTACGACTGAAAACTCTCATTTATTTGATTAAATGAGAGCTTTTTTGTGATGGAAATAATTACCAAAGAAAAACTTTCCTTTGAAGTTTATAATAACAGTAGGTAACATTTTTAAATGGTATAAAATGGGCGAATTTAGAGAAAATATTACTATGGAGAAAAAGGAAGGGAGCATTTATGAAAGCAACAGGCGTGGTAAGAAGAATTGATGACTTAGGAAGAATTGTTATTCCTAAAGAAATTCGAAAAAGTTTAAAAATAAGAGATGGAGAATCTTTAGAAATATTTGTTGATAATGAGGAAATTACATTGAAAAAATTTTCTTCATCAGCAGACTTAAGTATTGTTTCTCAAGCCTTATTAGATACTGTTTATACTGCTGTACGAAAAAATGTATTTGTAACAGATCGGGATAAGATAATTGCAGGAAGTGGAGACTTAAAGAAAGACTTTATGGGTAAAGAGTTGTCTAGCAAGATGGAAGAAATTTTATTAAATTGTGAAAAAGTGAAAAAAAGCAATGTAGAAATAAATACTATTATTAATGATGACGGTGCGGATGATAGGAAATATAATTATATTATAGAACCAATATTAGCCGATGGAGAAATAATGGGGTTGGTTTTAATGATTGATATGGTCAATAACACGTTTTCTCAAGAAGATGAACGATTAACTTTAATAATAGCCCAGTTTTTAGGAAAATATCTTGAACAGTAATCATTATTATGATAGAATACGAAATAAGAAAAGTGATGAAAGAGAGTTTTATAGAATTTTTAGTTTAAGAGAACTCGGTTGGTGAGAAAGAGTCGAATAAAATCTATAAAATATGGCTCTGGAACTTTTATATCGATAGGTAGGTATAAACGTGACTTAAGCGTTAATTAGAATGAGTGCAATTTATTGTAAAAAAGGTGGTACCACGGGAAAACTCGTCCTTTTGTGCAATAAATTTTTTTATTAGGAGGAAACTATGGAAAAGAAATATTATATTACAACTGCTATTGCATATACATCTGGTAAACCACATATTGGTAATACTTATGAAATTGTTTTAGCCGATGCGATTGCTCGTTATAAACGTCAAATGGGTTATGATGTCTTTTTTCAGACTGGTACTGATGAACATGGTCAAAAAATAGAAAAAAAGGCAGAAGAAGCAGGGGTTACACCACAGGAATTTGTTGATGACATTGCTGCTGAAATTAAACGTATTTGGGATTTAATGAATACCAGTTATGATCAATTTGTGCGTACAACCGATAAAGAACACGTTAAAAAAGTACAAAAAATATTCAAAAAGCTGTATGAACAAGGAGATATTTATAAGGGCAAATATGAAGGATTGTATTGTACACCATGTGAATCATTTTTTACAGAAAGCCAATTAGTCAACGGTTGCTGTCCAGATTGTGGACGTCCTGTTGAAAAAGCAGAAGAAGAAGCTTATTTCTTTAGGATGAGTAAATATCAAAAACGTTTAGAAGATTATATTGAGACTCATCCGCATTTTATTGAGCCACTTGCTAGAAAAAATGAAATGGTGAATAACTTTTTAAAACCAGGCTTACAAGATTTATGCGTATCTCGTACTAGTTTTAAATGGGGCATTCCTGTAGATTTTGATCCTGGACATATTGTTTATGTTTGGATTGATGCTTTAACTAACTATATTACTTTTATTGGCTATGATCCTGATGGAAGCGAAGAACAGTTTTCGAAATGGTGGCCTGCCAATTTGCATTTAATCGGTAAAGATATTCTGAGATTTCATACTATTTATTGGCCTATTATTTTAATGGCACTAGATTTACCGCTACCTGAGCAGATTTTTGGTCATCCATGGTTATTAACTGCTAATGATAAAATGAGTAAATCAAAAGGTAATGTGATATACGCTGATGATTTAGTAGATTCTTTTGGAGTCGATGCGGTGAGATATTATTTACTTCATGAAATTCCGTTTGCTAGTGATGGTAATATTACGTACGAATTGTTAATCGATCGAATTAATAGTGATTTGGCTAATATATTAGGTAATTTAGTACAACGTACTCTATCAATGGCAGATAAATATTTTGATCGTCATGTTACTTATACAGAAGAAACAGAAGAAATTGATAATATACTATTAAATGCTATTAATGGTTTAACAGAGAATATTGAACAAAAGATGGAAAAACTTGAAGTAGCTGATAGTATTAGTTGTATTTTTGATGTTTTGCGTCTTAGCAACAAATACATTGACGAGACAACGCCTTGGATATTGAGCAAGGATGAAACGAAACGTAATCGCTTAGAAACCGTTATTTATCATTTATTAGAAGCGATAAGAGTTTGTGCTATCAAGCTAACACCATTTTTGCCTGATACTGCACTTAATATTCAAAAACAATTAAATAGTACTGATCAGAGTCAACAATTTAATAAAAATAATCATTATGAAGTGGGAAAAGCAGAAATTTTATTTGCTAGAATCGATAAAACTAAGTTTATGGAAGAAATGGAAAACTGTAAATAGCATTGTCAATTGACAGAAAAAGAACACTTTTATTAGTTTTCTTTTTTTCTTATGTGTTATAGTGAAAAAGTAGGGGGTTAATGCAGTTAGAGGTAGAGTAGTTCGAAAGTAGTTCAAAAAATAGGAAAGGACGAAAAGAACATGCCAAAACTAATAGTTAAAATTGGAATCGGAAGGTTTATGTTCTTATTGTTATATTTAAGTATTGCTTTATTAGCGATAGCTGGAAATAACTATATGGATATATGCTACTTCATTGCATTAACTATTTATCTGTTGCGAGTTTTTCTATATACTCGTAGGAAAAAACGATTAGCCACTTCTTGAAAAGTGTCTTTTTCTTTGTTTGGGAGGTATAAAAATGTTTATTGATACACATTGTCATATAAGTAAAGAATATTATTCTGATATAGATTTTATATTAGAGGGAAATATAAAGGCTGATGTAAATCCCATTATTATTTCTAGCTCTACACCACAAGATTTAAAAGAAACGTTATCTTTACTTGCTACTTATTCAAATTTATATGCAAGTATTGGTTATCATCCTGAGGTAGCAGACAGTATTACAGATGACGACCTAAAGTTTTTAGAAGAACATTTAAAGAATAAACAAGTAGTCGCGATAGGAGAAATTGGTTTGGACTATTACTATACAAAGCAAAACAGAGATAAACAGAAAAAGTTATTTGAACAACAATTACAGTTGGCTGAAAAATATCATTTACCAGTTGTTATTCATTCTCGAGATGCTACTAATGATACTATTGAAACATTAAAAAAATACAAAGTGATTGGTAGCATTCATTGTTTTAGTGGTAGCTTAGAAACAGCTAAAGAATATTTAGCTATGGGTTATTATCTGGGTATAGGAGGCGTTGTTACATTTAAAAATAGTAAGTTAAAAGAAACTGTTAAAGAAATTCCACTCAACAGAATTTTATTAGAAACTGATAGCCCTTATTTGAGTCCTGAACCATTTAGAGGCCAGCAAAACTCTTCTAAAAATATTCCTATTATTGCTACTAAAATCGCTCAAATAAAGCAAACCTCCTTAGAAGAAGTAGCTACTAAAACCACAACTAATGCTATTAAGTTATTTAGCTTGGGAAAAAAATAGCTTGTCAGATAGACAAAAAATGTTGTCAAATTCTTTCTGTGTAGGTAGATAATTTTTTAAAATTAAATTTATGACTTGCTAGAAATGCCTAAATGTGATACCTTTATATCATAAGGAGGTTAGACAGAGTATGGAGAAAGATTCTTCTAAAAAGATTCTATTATCAGTGTTAGGCGTTGCAATTCTAATTGTAGCTGTAGTAGGTGTTTCATTTGCAGCATTTAGTTATAGCAGAACAGGTGAAGAAATCAACCAGATTACAACTGGTACTATTAGTATGTTATATACTGATGATTCAAATGGAATTAAAATTTCTGATGCCCTACCAATGGATGATGAGAGCGGTAAAGCATTAACTGGAGAAAACAATGTCTTTGATTTCACTGTTTCTGCCACTATTAGCGGTACTGCTACTATTAATTATGCCATTACTGCAACTAAAGAAGTTGATAGCACTTTACCAGATACTGCTGTTAAAGTATATTTAACTTCAGCTAGTGATGCAACAGTAGATTTAGCGCCAACAAAAGTTTCTGCACTTACTAAAACAGTTGGCGGAAATTCTGCAGGTGCACCAGCTGATGAATATACCTTAAAAACAGGTACTATCAGTGCTACTGGATCAACTGCTTACAGATTAAGAATGTGGATTGCAGACGATTATGCTGGAGATGAAACAGCAGGTATTACTTCTCAAACTTATAAGTTGAGAGTTAATGTCTATGGTGCTGCAGCAGCTCAATAAAAGACGAGCATAATGAAAATAGAAAGTGTCTAATCTCTGACACTTTTTCTTTTTCAATTATATGTTATGAACGTAGTGTCTAATTATATTTATCCATTGGAAAAATCTTGCTAACATAAAATTTATGTGCTATATTTATATCATAAGGAGGTTAGACAAAGCATGAAGGACAATTCTTCAAAACAAATTTTATTATCAGTATTAGGAGTTGCAATTTTAGTTGTCGCAGTTGTTGGTGTTTCATTTGCAGCATTCAGTTATAGTAGAACTGGTGAAAAAATCAATCAAATTACGACTGGTACCATTACAATGAGTTATACGGATGTAACCAACGGAATTAATATTAGCGATGCTCTACCAATGAGTGACGCTAATGGTAAATTGTTGGAAGATGAAAATCAATATTTTGATTTCACTGTTTCTGCAACTATTAGTGGTACTGCTACTATTAATTATGCCATTACTGCATCTAAAGAATCTGATAGTACATTGCCAGATAATGCCGTTAAAGTATATTTAACATCTGCAGAAGATGCTACTGATGAATTAGTGCCAACCAAAGTTTCAGAATTAACTCCGATTGCAGCAAGTGATGTTTCAGGTGCTTTAGCGGGACAATTCTTACTAAAACGTGGTACTATTTCTAGTACTTCTAGTACAACTTACAGACTAAGAATGTGGATTGCAGATGACTATGCTGGAGCTGGTGGTTCTATAACTTCTCAAAAATATAAATTGAGAGTTAATGTCTATGGTGCTGCAGCAGCTCAATAAAAATGAGTGAAATAAAAACAAAAAGTGTCTAATCTCTGACACTTTTTTTCATCTGTTTGCTTCATAAAGGGAAAAATCTTGCTAACATAAAATTTATGTGCTATATTTATATCATAAGGAGGTTAGACAGAGCATGAAAAATAGTTCTTCAAAACAAGTTTTGTTAGCAGTACTAGGTGTTATTATCCTAATTATTGCAGTTGTTGGTGTTTCATTTGCAGCATTTAGCTATAGTAGAACTGGTGAAAAAATCAATCAAATTACAACCGGTACTATTACGATGAGCTATACTGATGTATCAAATGGAATCAATATTTCTGATGCTTTACCAATGAGTGATGCTAATGGTAAAGTATTAGCAGATGAAAATCAATATTTTGATTTTAAAGTAACAGCAACTATCAGTGGTACAACTACTATCAATTATGATATTACTGCTACCAAAGAAGACAGTACATTACCAGATAATGCCGTTAAAGTATATTTGACTTCTGCAGATGATGCTACTGTAGAATTAGTGCCAACCAAAGTAAGTGCATTACCTACAACTAGCTCTAGTGCATCAAAAGCTCCTGATGGTCAATTCATTTTAAAATCAGGGACTATCTCTTCTAATGAAGATACAACTTACAGATTAAGAATGTGGGTTGCAGATGACTATGCTGGTAGTGCTCAAACTGGTATTACTTCTCAAAACTATAAATTGAGAGTAAATGTCTATGGTGCTGCAGCAGCTCAATAAAAAACGAGCAAAATGCAAATAGAAAGTGTCTAATCTCTGACACTTTTTTCTTTACCATAAATTTATAATATGATACAATAATCTCAGAATAGAGGAGCGTTGTCAAATGCAAGAAAATGAAAGAGAAGAAGAAAAAGTAAAACGCCAATCAAGCGGAAAATTAATTATTATTTTGCTTGCATTGTTGTTTTTAATAATGTTAGTTATTGGAATATCAATGGCTACTTTTACTTTTACGCGCGAAAGTGACGAGGTTAATACGATCAATACAGGAAATATTTCTTTAAATTTTACAGAAGATACAAATGGTATTCATATAACAGATGCTTATCCTATGACAGATAGTGCTGGAAAAAGATTATCAGATGAAAACCAGTATTTTGATTTTACGGTAACTACAACTATTACAGGAAAAGCGACAGCTGTCTATGAAGTATCTGCTGAAAAATTAGCAAACTGTACTTTAAATGATAATGAAGTTAAATTGTATCTAGAAAAGAAAACAGCTAATGGTTATGAAGAAATAATGGCACCAAAAATATTTACACCTTTAACTGAAAACAGTGAAGTTGGAACACCAGTAGGAAATATGGTATTAACAAAAGAATCTGTTTCTGAAACTACAACTAATAACTATAGACTAAGAATGTGGGTAGCAGAAGATACAACGATTAATGATGTAAGACGGAGCTTTGCCGTACAAGTTGCTGTTAATGCAACAATTCAAACATAAAAGGGCATTAAATGTTGCCTTTTTCTTTTTAAAAATCTTTTCATTGGTTTCAAAATATGTTATAGTAAATATAGTCTAGAATAATAAGTGGGTGATATTTTGGAAAAAGGAGCACATAGTCAGAATGAAATCTGGCTAAAAATAAAACGAGCCTGTCATTATATTCTAACCGTTCTTATGTATTCTATTTGTTTGATCATGATTTTGATCTTTATTGCTTTCGTTGTTAATTTTATAGATCAGAAACGTAATTTAAGTAGTGGAGAGACCAAACCTGCCTTGTTTTCTGCCTATACAATTGTAAGTCCTAGTATGGTTCCAACCATAAATGTTTTAGATATGATTGTTACTATGCGAGTCAATAGTCCAGAAGATTTAAAAAAAGGCGATATAATTACATTTAATTCTACTGATTATCGTTATTCTGGAGTAACAGTAACGCATCGTATTTATGCGATTGAACAAACTAGTGATGGACAATATTTGTTTACAACAAAAGGTGATGCAAATAATACAAAAGATGCTACGCGTATTAGTTTTGATGATATTTATGGCAAAGTTATGTTACGAATACCTAAGGTTGGTTATATTCAATATTTTCTTAGTAGTTCATGGGGTTGGATTGTTGCTATTGTCATACCAGCAGTTGGCATTATTGCCTATGATATCTTTAAGCTAGTTAGAACTTTGCGGCAAAAATCTTCTTATACTAAGAATAAGAACTCAAAGGGAGGACCTCAGTAATGAAAAAAAATTTATTTTTAATCTTAGGTGGAGTTGTTTTATTTCTATTCATTGTGATAACTGCTTTTATGTGGTACCGCATCTTTTATAATCCCCCTCAAGGTGGAAATAGTGTTTCTGTCCTACAAATACAGTTAGATAAAAATGATGGAGTTATTAATCAAACTAATGCTGTACCGATTGAAGAAGAAAATATTGCGACAGTAATGCCTTATAATTTTTCAGTCACAAATACTAGTAGTAATGATGGAATTTATAAAATCTTATTAGAAGAACCAGCTGTTAGTGATGATCCAGCTTATCAAAGTCAAAATCAGTTGTCAAGAAGCCAATTAGGTTATCAATTAATATTAAACAATCAAGTTATCAAGACTGGGATGTTATCTGATATTAATAATAATATTTTAGATGAGCGCTCAATTGCCGCTAATGCAGTTAATAATTATCAATTAAGAGTTTTTATTAGTAGTAATGCTTTTAATACAGCATGGCAGAATAAATTTTATCACTATAAAGTAAATATTCAAACGGAGGAAAATTAAAATGAAAAAAATATTACTAGAATATGCAAATATTATCGGTTATACAATTACTGGTTTAGTATTTGGCTTGGGATTTTTCTTATTATTTATTAATTTTTATCATGCTAAAGAATTATCTGAAACATTAGATATTTCAACATATATGGCTACCAGTCGTGAAAATGCCAGTAATAAATTACAGCAAATAAAAGAAAATGCTGCTGTTTATAATCAGGCTACTTATAATGGCTCTGAAGATATATTTAATATGAATAGTATGCAAATCAGAATTAATAGCTGTGTTACTATTTTTGAAAGTGAAGAAGGGCAGTCTTTCTTAAATAAAGATAAAATTACGATTCAAGATTCCTATCGTTTTAATCAGTTCTTTCAAAACGAAGTGTTGAATGATTGTGTAGTAATGCAATTAAATACTTTAGGCGAAACCTCTTCGTCTGTGGGAATTTCTTCATTGAGTTCTATCCGTCCGTTTATTCGTTTAAACATTGATTATTTATTATCAGCACCTTCTTATGTAGGAAATACGATTCAAAATGCGGATGCTTATTACGTAAGTAATGATGTGAATAGAAATAGTATATTTGATTTAACTAGAGATAGTTACTATGCAACGATGAATAATTATCAGCAATCACTAGATCTATTATTAGAAATATCTAATTGGTATAAAAACTTGGTAATAGGAGGTTAATATGAAAAAGATCATTAATGCAATATTTTATGTTTTAAAATTTTTGCTGTTCTTAGGTGCTTTTGGACTAACGTTAATGATTATTGTGCAGATGAATACTAGATTAAATAAAGGTTTTATGACTACTATTAACGTTTTTATTCCATTTTTGTTGTTATTAATTTTGTTTGTTATCAATCTTATTTTAAAACAGCGCAGTGTTACAAATCAGTTATTCTATAATATAACTTGTTGCTTAGTTTTTGCTGTTATCATCTATGTTGGTTATCGAGCTATGATGGATAAGAATATGGTATTAAATGATAAGTATGGCTATGGTATTGATTTTAACTACTTTAATAATTTTGTATCATATTTAAAAATTATGCTTTATGGTTTATGTATTGGTAATATATTCTTTATGTTTCATGAAAAAGAAAAAAAGGCGAATTAATTTCTCCTTTCTTTTTTTTTCGTCACTTGTTATAATAGCAGTAGAAATTAGGTGGTAACATGCAACAGGCATTTCAATTTAAGAAAAAGTATGGGCAAAATTTTTTAAAAAACAGTGCTATTATTGATAAAATAGTAACAATTGCCTCTGTTCCTAAAAATACATTGATTGTAGAAGTAGGCCCAGGAGCCGGTGCATTGACTAGCGCTTTGGCTAAATTAAATGATGTCAAGGTTTTAGCTTATGAAATCGATACTAGTTTAGAAGATCCTTTAATAGCTTTTATGCATCAATATCCTAATGTTACTATTTATTTTCAAGATTTTTTAAAAAGTAACTTGGAAGAAGATGTTGCTGCCTATACATTTGATCATTTGTATTTTATTAGTAACGTGCCTTATTACATTACAACACCAATTATTTTTAAAATAATAGATTCAAATTTGCCTTTCGAAAAAATTGTTATGATGGTTCAAAAGGAAGTGGGGTTGCGTTTTTGTGCTAAGCCGGGTCAAAAGGAGTATGGAGCTTTAACGGTTTTGTTAGATTATTATTTTACATTAAAAAAAGAAGGAATTGTGGACAGAAATCAATTTATTCCCAAACCAAATGTTGATAGTATGATTGTTTCTTTTACAGAAAGATTAGAAAAAGAAAAGTTAACAGATCCAGCTTTTTTTAGAAAGTTAGTTCATGATAGTTTTCAATTTAAAAGAAAAACTATTCGTAACAATTTAAAAAATTATCCATTAGAAATAGTGGAAAAAGTCTTACATACTTATCATTATGATTTAAATGTTAGAGCAGAACAATTGCCATACTCTGTTTTTGTTGATCTAGCGAATGCTTTATGTTCTAAATAACATATAATCATCATATACTTTGATAGGTGATTTTATGTTATTTAAAATAGGAGACTTAGTAACTAGAAAATCCTATCAGCATGATGTTTTGTTTAAAATTGTTGATATTGAAGATGATATAGCCTATTTAAAAGGAGTCGATGTTAGATTATATGCAGACAGCGACTTAGATGATTTAGAATTATTTGATAATCCAAAGGATAATCATCAAGAAGATCGTAATGATGTGATGAAATTACAGGATATGTTATCTTTAAATCGTAGTGAATATTTTTATTTACCAGGTAAAATATTACATATTGATGGTGATAAAGATTATTTAGAACGCTGTATTAACTTTTATAAAGAAATGCATTTAGAAGCTTATGGAATCCATATGAAGGAAGATGACATGCCTTTAGAAATTGAAACCTACTTAAATGAGTATAAGCCAGATATCTTAATTATTACCGGCCATGATTCTTTTAAACGTATGGCGCATGCTAAAAACAAATCAGAGAATTATCAAAATTCCCTAAATTTTGTAAATGCGGTGAAACGTGCTAGAGATTATGAGAAAAGTCAAGATAAGTTAATTATTATTGCCGGAGCTTGTCAATCTAATTATGAAGAACTAATCAAAGCGGGTTCTAATTTTGCTTCTAGTCCTAAAAGAATTAATATTCATGCCCTAGATCCAGCCATAATTGCAGCTGCTGTAGCGTTATCACCAAAAAGCAAGGCATTAGACTTATTAGCACTTATTGAAAAAACACATTATGGTAGCGCTGGTATTGGTGGTATTATTACGAATGGTACCATGTATGTGGGGTATCCTCGATGAATATAGATATTATGCGTGAAAAGATTAAGGAAAAGCAAGGGGAAGTATTGCATTTTAAATTTAATGGAAGTCGTAATCAAGTAGAAGAATTTAAAGGAGAAATTATTAAAACTTATCCTGCTATTTTCTTGATTCGATTAGAGGATAATACTAATAAGATAAAATCATTCTCATATAGTGATTTAGTAACAGAAAGCCTAGAAATAATCAATTAATTTGGTGAATTTTGGAAAGGATATTCGAAATGGATATTCGAATTTTCTTAATAGGTAAGCAATAAAGATAAACTTTAT
>CALVUW010000027.1 GCA_944363695.1 uncultured Bacilli bacterium
CGGAATTTAAGCCTATGGAGAATAGAGGGTACTCTATCTAAGAAGTAGGAAGCCTTGGAGGCAACGACAAGGACGAACTAAAATTTATTTTATTTCTTATGTTCTGGGATAGTCATGAATAAGAAATTATATATTTTAATATTTGTCAACTGACATTAATTCATAAGAAGAACTTCCCTTTAGAAAAAATATCAGTTATAATTAAAATAAATACTGAGGTGAAAATATGAAAAAAGATAAAGAGGTAACAGAAAAGAAAAAAATAAAAAAAGAAAAGAAAGTTAAAGAGAGAAAAGAGAAATCCCCTAGAGAATTTACAGAAGCCGATGAGAAAAAGTACAAAAAAGTTTCTAAAATTGTTGTTATTGTTATCTTTATTATAGGTATCCTTGTGAGTTGCGATATTTTGTTAGTAACAAAAGCGAATGTGGGACCATTTTTAGCAATTCGTACCAAAGTATATGATGATGGTGGAACCAAAGAATATTATGGACTTGGTTATAAGGTTATCAAATACAATCAAGAAGTTGGAAGACGTGATACGGTTCTTGGTAGTTGGGGGTTGAAATACTCAACAGAACCGACTTCCATTAGTAGTATGGACTTAGCGTTAGAATTTCGTAATTATCCAGAAGAAACCTACGAGAAATTGTATCATCAATTTTTAAGAATTACCGGAACTATTTCTGAAGTGAATGTTGATGATAAATTAGTAATATTGCGTTATACAGATCCAGAAGGAAATGCCTATACATTAAATATAGAATGTCATATGATTGATGAAGAATTAGATCTTAGTATGTATGGTGCTGGCCAAGAAATGACCATTATAGGTATTTTAGAGGATTATAAAGCGAAAGATGGTAACACACCAGCAACAGTAGAAATGATCAACTGTTTTGGACAATAATTAATAAAAGCAATAAAAATGGGCGTTATTCTTATTGCTTTTTTATTTCTTTTCGCTTATGATAGAAAGGCATCTGGAGGAAAAATGAAAAAACAAAAAGAAGGGAATCTTACGCCAACAGAAGAAGAATGGCAAGTATTATTTAGTACGTTACATTTAAATGCTTTCGTTCCAACTGCTATCAAATACAAGACAGTGGATGTATTTTTAATCGCTAATTTTATGAGTAAAAGTATAAAAAAAACGCGCGATTTAGAGAAAACAACCCAAGAAGTGATCGCGACGTTTTTTTCCTAAAGTACTTGTAATGCATGGAATAATATGGTATAGTAACCAATGAAAACAAATGCGAAAGACGGAAATAATGGCACTTAGTAGAGAGCTTCTGGTTGCTGAAAAGAAGTAAGTAAAATTATTTCGGATCACTTTCAAGTGTGCTTTATGGATAAGATAAAGACGGTCGTTCCGTTATCACGTAACAAGATAGGTAATCTATGAATTAAGGTGGTACCACGAAATTATTTCGTCCTTAAGGCATAGATTTTTTTATTAGGAGGAAATAATATGAAAAAATTTAAAGAATTAGCAAAAGGAACAACCCATGAAGTGGAAATGGATATTTTAAAAACATGGGATGAGATGGATATTTTAAATCAATCTATTAATCAACGCTCTAAAGAAAATAACTTTGTATTCTACGATGGTCCTGCTACGGCTAATGGAATGCCAGGTTTACATCATATGATGGCGAAATTCTTAAAAGATACCATTTGTAAATACAAGACAATGAAGGGTTTTCGTGTTGTTAGAAAAGTAGGATGGGATACTCATGGTTTACCAGTAGAATTGCAAGTGGAAAAAGAACTTGGCTTTACTTCTAAAACCGATATTGAAAAATACGGTATCAAAGAATTTAATCAGAAATGTCGAGAAAGCGTCTGGAAAAATGAAAAAGCGTTTTCTGATTTAACAAGAGAGATGGGCCAATTTATCGATTTGAAACATCCTTATGTAACCTATGATAATAATTATATTGAAACAGAATGGTGGATTTTAAAGAAATTCTTTGATGAAGGATTATTTTATGAAGGTCATAAGATCTTACCGTTTTGTACTAGATGCGGTACGGGACTTGCCTCACATGAAGTAGCGCAAGGTTACAAAGAAATTACGGCTAATACTGTCATTGTTCCTATGAAGAAAAAAGATGAAGATGTTTACTTTTTAGTATGGACTACGACACCTTGGACGTTAATTAGTAATGTGGCATTATGTGTTAATCCAAGAGAAGAATATATTTTAGTTGAAAGTCGTGGTCATAAATTTATTGTTGGTAAAAAATTAGCACCTAAAGTATTAGGCGATGAATATACCGTTTTAGAAGAATATAGTGGTAAAAATCTAGAATATATGGAGTATGAACAACTAATTCCTAGTTTAAAAGTTGACAAAAAAGCTTTCTATGTAACAGTAGATGATTATGTTACTATGGAAGATGGTACTGGAATTGTTCATTTAGCACCAGCTTTTGGCCAAGATGATTATAATGTTGGTAAACGTTATGATTTGCCAGTTTTAAATCCAGTGGGAGAAGATGGCAAATATACAGAAGGCCTATGGAAAGGTATGAGTGTATTTGATGCCGATCTAGAAGTTATTAAATATCTAAAAGAACATGATAAATTATTTAAAAAAGAAAAAATGCTTCACAATTATCCACATTGCTGGCGTTGTGATACACCACTTTTATATTATGCAAAACCATCTTATTATTTGGCTGTTACGAAAATTAAGGATCAAGTGGTTAAAAACAATAATGGTGTACATTGGTATCCTGATTTTGTGGGAGAAAAACGGTTTGGCAATTGGCTATTAAATATGAATGATTGGGCTATTTCTCGTAATCGGTATTGGGGTACGCCATTACCATTATGGAGATGTTCTTGTGGTCATATGGAAATGATTAGTTCTCGCAAAGAACTAGTAGAAAAAGCGGTAGAGAAAATCGATGAGACGATTGAATTACATCGCCCTTATGTTGATGATATTCATATTATCTGTCCTGAATGTGGCAAAAAGATGAAACGTGTCCCAGAAGTTATTGATTGTTGGTTTGATTCTGGTTCTATGCCTTTTGCGCAATATCATTATCCGTTTGAAAATGAAGCGTTATTTAACGAACAATTTCCAGCTGATTTTATTTCTGAAGGAATTGATCAAACTCGTGGTTGGTTTTATACTTTAATGTTAATCTCTACATTTGTAACAGGTAAGAGTCCTTATAAAAATGTGTTAGTAAATGACTTGCTATTAGATAAAAATGGCAAGAAAATGAGTAAATCCAAAGGTAATATTGTAGAACCTTTTGCACTAATGAAAGACTATGGTAGTGATACCATTCGTTTCTATTTGCCATATACTTCTCCTGTATGGACACCAATTAAATTTGATATTGATGGACTAAAAGAAATTTATTCTAAATATATTTCTACTTTCAAAAATGCTTATTCATTCTTTGAAATGTATGCTAATGCTGATCAAATTGATCCTAGAGAGTATCATATCCCAGTTGAAAAACGAGATATTACGGATAAATGGTTATTATCTAGATTGCAACATGTAATTGAAGATGTAACCCAAGCTTATGATCAATATGATTTAAATAAAGTAGTACATTACTTAGTTGATTTCTTAAATGATGATATCTCTAACTGGTACATTAGAAGCAATCGTCGCCGTTTTTGGGCTAGCGAATTAACGGAAGACAAACAGGCAGTTTATGAAACTTTGTATGAAGCATTAGTTGCTTTTGCAAAACTTGCCGCTCCAATTACCCCATTTATTACTGAAGAAATTTATCGTAATTTAACAGGAGAATCATCTGTTCATTTAGCAGATTTCCCAGTGGCAGATAAAGCATTATGCTCTAAAGCAATTGAAGAACAGATGAATTTAGTACGTGATATTTGTAGTTTGGGACGTAATGCTAGAGAAGAGGCTGCTATTAAAGTAAGACAACCATTACAAGCGATTATCTTACCAAAAGTAGATGAAGCCGTGATTGGTGATTTAAAAAGCATTATTTTAGAAGAATTAAATGTAAAAGAAATTGTTTATCAAGAAGATATGAGCAATTATATGGATTATATTGTTAAGCCTAATTTTAGAGTTGTTGGTAAAATATTAGGACCTAAGATTAAACAGTTCCAGGAAGCATTATCTAAGTTGACGATGCAGGAGGTTAATCAAATAAAAGCTGGGTATTACACATTAATATTAGATGGCGAAGAAATGAAAATAACCGAAGATATGATTATAACCACATTACAAAATAAACCTGGCTATTATGCAGCTAGCAATGGTGTGACGAGTGTTATTTTGGATACAACGCTAACAAAAGAATTATTACTAGAAGGACTTGCTCGTGAGTTTGTTCGTAAAGTACAAAGTCTTCGTAAAGAGATGGACCTAGTGATTACTGACCACATTCAAATTTCTTACCATGCACCAGATGAAGTGGTAGAAATGTTAGAAGTTTATCAAGATTATATTCAAAATGAAACATTGGCCGATCAGTTAATAGAAGATGAAACATTAGAGCAAAATATTACTATGAATGACTATACAATTGGCTTAAGTATTGCTAAAATAAAATAGTAAGGAAGGTGAGAGAAATTGTATTGTCATAAGTGTGGTACAAAAAATGAGGTAACGAATTTGTTTTGCCAAAACTGTGGAGAAAAATTAGTGACCACCGAAGGAGTAAAATCAAATGCGGCTTCTCAAGTTGCTACCAATTTGGGAACAGAAGCCGTTAAAGCAGGGGTAAAGGTTGTTAAAAAAGGACATAAACTAGCTTTCAAAATCGGTATTACCGCTTCCGTGTTTGCAGTTATTATTGCCCTTGTTAATTATTATTTTTCCTATATGGTATCTACCCCAGATGGTGTTGTTAAAACGTTTATGACGGCCAGTGATGAACTTGACTATAATACCATGGTTAGTTGCTTTGATCCAACGACGCAGGATTTAACATCTATTGGCGGTGATATGGTGATGAATTTTATTGGCGCTTCAACTGGATTTAATATTGATTTTGATACTGCTACTACGATTACTTCTGCTTTTGGTAGTGAAATGGTTACAGAAGAGGAAAAATGTAATGCCACAAATTTTAAAGTTGAATCAATTACTGGTGAAAAATTAAGTGCCTTTGTGGAACAGTTTGGTACGAAGATTAAATCAATAGGTAATGTATTAGGATCAACTGCTATTGTTTCCTTTGAAGTAGATAATAAACCAGCTTGCCGTTTTACTGAAGAAGCAGCGGCAGTGAATAGCGACACAGGACGTTTAAAATATCAAATTGAAGTTAAAAACTACGGTAGTGATGGTTGGAAGATTCCAGGTGAATTGAAAGTCGAATATATCGGGCCAGTAGAATAGAAAAAAATCATTCTCTAGTGACGGGAATGATTTTCTTTTTGTTTCGTTAATGTTTTAGCTAGTGATTTATACTGATGATAGCTGTTTTTAGAACGATTATAAGCAATTTTACTATAATCCATTAAAACATTATTTTTTGGATCAGCAGCATAATTTGTATATAATTTTGTAAAAACTTCTTTTTCTTGCTCAAATACTTCTTTGCTTCGTGCTTTTATTTCTAAGCTAGCATAATTATCAGCTGTTGGTAATTGAATAAATGAATTAGTTGCCTGAATTTGTTGTAACAATAGTTGATAGCCCATAAGATCAAGCTTTCTTAACCAGAGTTGCTGTTTTTTTCTAGTTTGCAATTTATCGAAAATGGATTGTTTTTTCTGCTGCTGCTTTTCGCGTAGTATTTGTTGTTGAACCCTTTCTTTTTCTGTTATTAAAGCTTGTAATTGGTATTGCATGAAAGTTAAATAATTTTGCTTTTGTGCTTCACTGAATCTTTTATAAGATTCTATTGATTTTTGATAATTATTATAAATCGTAGTCTTTGTGTACATAATTTTCCTTTCTTTACGCAGCTGTAATTTAATTGTATCAAATTTTTAATACTAGTCAATCATATTAAAAACTCTTAGCTTATTATGATAAGATAAAAATCTAAAAATGGCAATACTATTGATATTATCAGGCTTTTTTTCTATAATAAAAGTAACAAAATATGAAAAAAGCGGTATGCTATGGTAGTAGGTGAAGTATGAAAAAATTAAGTGAATTATATGAAATAAACAGTGATATTCCTATCAAAGGAATTAAGATCAACTCCAAAGAAGTGCAACCAGGTGATTTATTTGTTTGTACTATGGGGGTTAGTGCTGATCGCCATGACTTTATCGATGAAGCGATTAAAAATGGGGCTAGTGCCGTGGTAGTAAGTAAAGAAGTGGGCAAAAAGAGTGTGCCACTTATTAGAGTGAAAAATACTAATCAAGAGTTACAAAAGGTTTGTGCAAAATTTTATGATTATCCCTATGAAAAAGTGAAAATGATTGGCGTAACTGGTACCAATGGTAAAACCACGGTAGCAGAGATTATTCATCAATTATTAGGAGATACTTGTGCGTATATTGGTACTAATGGTAAGAAATATAAAGATAAACAAGAATCTATTAGAAATACTACGCCTGATGTGGACCGCCTATATAAATACTTTCAGGAGTTTATAGAAGCTGGTTGTAAAACGATTTGTATGGAAGCAAGTAGTGAAGCTTTTTATCGTCATCGTCTAGACCAAATTAAGTATGATATAGCGATTCTAACCAATATTACCCAAGATCATTTGAATATTCATAAAACTT
The DNA here is from genome assembly GCA_944363695.1 of uncultured Bacilli bacterium. Lineage (GTDB taxonomy): Bacteria > Bacillota_I > Bacilli_A > RF39 > UBA660 > Onthousia. Next base: position 6,706 of record CALVUW010000027.1, read on the forward strand.
TAGAAAATTATATTGATTGCAAATGTCAACTATTCCGACAAGTAAAGGCAGATGGCTATTCTGTTTTAAATAGTGGGGATACTTATTATTCGTTAGTAAGAGAAAATGCCCAAGGTAATATTGTTACGTATGGATTTAAACCAAATGATGATCTATATATCAAAGATTATCAAGAGGAAGCGAATCGGACTGTTATACATGTTGTATATCAACAGCAAACATACGAAATTGTTAGTCCATTAGTAGGCTCTTTCAATGTTTTAAATTTAACAGCCGCTATCTTAGCTTGTTTAAAATATGGATTAAGTATGGAAAGAATACTTGAAAACATTCCTAACTTGTGTCAAATTGAAGGTCGGATGGAAGTCCTTCCATTCACAACGGATTACACAATTCTCTTAGATTATGCTCATACCCCAGATGCTTTAAATAATGTATTAACCTTTCTAAATAAAGTCAAACAGCATCGCATTATTACCGTTACGGGATCAGCTGGTGGTAGAGAACAGGATAAACGGCCCGCGATGGGGAAAATTGTCTTAGAAAAATCAGATTATGTTATTTTTACAATGGATGATCCAAGAGAAGAAGATGTCAATCAAATTATTGATGATTTAACAAGTGATTGTACTAGTAAAAACTATGAACGAATCATTGATCGTAAAGAAGCTATTTATCGGGCTTTAGGTTTAGCTAAGAAAGATGATATTGTCTTAATTGCTGGTAAAGGTAGAGATAATTATATGGCCATAGGAAAAGAATATCTTCCGTATTGTGATTATGACGTTATTAAAGATTACTTTTTGAATTGACAAAAATTGTCAGTTATAAAAAGTGTAAATAATTGAGGTTGACTGTATAATATGTTATCATAATGATGAGGTTGATTTCATGAAAAAACTAATGATGATCATAAATAGTGCACTCATTATGAGTATAGCTTTGGTGATTACAACAACGGTTCCTCAAAGTAAAACATATCAAATAGATGAAGAAACGCATTATGTGAGTAGTAAAGTTTTACAGGTGGAATCAGTAGAAGAAGTTGTAACAGAAGAGATCGTTGAAGAGGCTGTAACGGAAGAAACAGTAGAATCGGTTGTGGAACCAGAAGTAAGTATAGAAACAAAATCAGAACAGCCAACGATAGAACCAGAGACAGAAGAAAAAACAGAAATTGTTGCTTTCGTAGGAGATACTTTTACAGCATCGATGAGTGCTTATGGAGCGGATATTGGTGATTATACAGCTAATGGTACCTATATCGGTGATAGTATTACTGTTTGGGATGATACCTATGGCAATTTGCGTATTTTAGCAGCCGGTGATGAATATCCTTATGGAACAATTATTCAAGTACGAAATAGTAATATGGGAGATTTTAAGGGAATTGTATTAGATAGAGGACCAAATATTGGACGCGGCGAAGGTAAAAAGTTTGCTTTCGATGTATTATTAGAAACTAGTGCTGAAGCCAACCAGTTTGGTGTTAGTCAACAGGCAACTTTTACAATAGAAAGGGTTGGATTTTAAATGGAACATAAAGTAATTTTAATTGGAAAAGATGGATCACAAAAAACAAGTATTGATGAATTATTTGATCCTACGAAAGAAAATAAACATGACTATTATTTTCAACGTGATATTTATCCAAGTGACTGGTTTCAGCAGCAGGAGATATTATTTCATCCGGAGAAAAAATTAGTTAATCAATTACCCGAAATGGCTATCAGTGGAGTTATCATTCTATTAGATCTATCGTATCAAGATCGAGATGGTAATGTACATAATGGTATTCAGATTGCTACACCACCTATAGCAGCGATAACCAAAGAACAGAAACAGACCTTACAAGAGCAATACATGTTTTTAACAGATTTCCCGTTTGATCTAGTAATGGCTGACATTATAGAAGAAGTTGATCCACTAATCACTACATCTTTTTATGATATTCCAAGTTTTTATCAGCAGCTTGGCATCGAAAATGAAAAACAAGAAAGAAGACAACGTTAGTCTTTTTTTTCGGAGGTAAATTATATGAATGAAATTATTATAAATCATCTAGCAACAGAGCTAGCAATAACACCAAAACAAGTTCAAACCGTTTTGAATTTATTAGAAGAAGGCAATACCATTCCTTTCATCGCTAGATATCGAAAAGAAGCAACCGGTGCTTTAGACGAAGAGGTTATTCGTGAAATTGATAAAGAATATCAATATCAATTAAATTTAATGACACGAAAGGAAGATGTCATTCGCTTAATAGAAGAGAAAGATATGATGACAAGCCAGTTAAAAGAAGCAATCTTAAATTGTCATAAGTTAATAGAAGTAGAAGATTTATACCGTCCTTATAAGGATAAGAAAAAAACAAAAGCAACGGAAGCTATTGCTCAAGGATTAGAGCCCCTTGCGAAGATGATTATGTCTTTTCCCGAAAAGGGAAGTCTAGAACAATTAGCGGCTAAGTTTTTAACAGATCAAGTGGATACAACGGATAAAGCTATCGCTGGAGCTAGCTATATTATTGCTGAATGGATTAGTGATAATGCTAACTATCGAAAATGGTTAAGAAGATATATTTATCAGAATGGATTTCTAGCTAGTCAAAAAAAGAAGAATGCTAGTGATGAAGATGAAATTTATAAAATATATTATGACTTTCAAGAAAGTATAAAATTAAGCAAGCCACACCGTATTTTAGCCGTTAATAGAGGGGAAAAAGAAGGAATTTTGTCTGTGAAACTTGTTTATGATAAACAGCCAATATTAGCTTATTTTAAACAAAAAATTATCAAAAAGCCGTCTTTTGTGACACCGATAGTGGAAGCAAGTATTGAGGATAGTTTAAAACGATTGATTTTACCCAGTGTAGAAAGAGAAGTCCGAGCCGAATTAAAAGAGAAGGCCGAAAATAGAGCGATTGAAAATTTCACGGATAATGTAGAACATTTGCTATTAACACCACCATTAAAAGAAAAAGTGGTCTTAGGATTTGATCCGGCATATCGAACCGGGTGTAAGCTAGCGGTCCTAGATAAAACGGGGAAACCCCTAGCTATTTCCGTTATCTATCCTAATGAGCCTAGAAACGATATTGAAAACGCAAAAAAAGAATTACTATCTTTAATTGAAGCTTATCATGTAGATATTATTGCGATTGGAAATGGCACAGCTTCCAGAGAAAGTGAAACCTTTGTAGCAGAAGCGATTAAAGAGGCTAAACATCCAGTTGAATATGTATTAGTAAATGAAGCTGGTGCTTCTGTTTATTCAGCAAGTCCTTTGGCTATTGAAGAGTTTCCGGATTTAACAGTAGAAAAGCGTAGTGCCATTAGTATTGGACGACGAATTCAGGATGCTTTATCAGAATTAGTGAAAATCGATCCTAAAAGTATCGGAGTCGGACTATACCAACACGATGTTCCACCTAAACAACTAGATGAATCTTTACACTTTGTAGTCAGTAAAGTTGTTAACCAAGTGGGTGTCAATGTTAATACAGCTAGTCCTAGTATTTTACAGTATGTCTCTGGACTAACGAAACGAGCGATCCAAGCGATTATCGAAAAAAGAGAACAGCTAGGGAAATTTATAGATCGCCAACAATTGTTAGACGTTAAGGGGATGAGTCCTAAAATATATGAGCAAAGTATTGGCTTTTTAAGAATTGTAGATGGTGATAATCCCCTTGATAGAACGCCGATTCATCCGGAAAGCTACGATAAAACATTACAATTGCTTGCCTTTTTACAATTGAAAGTAACCGATTTAGGAACGCCACAGTTAATTCAGAGTTTAAAAGATCTAGATATTGAGTCCGTTTCTAAGCAATTAGCCATCGATCATTATACATTAGATGATATGATAAAGGCACTTATGCAACCAGAAAGAGATCCTAGAGATCAATATCCTCAACCAATTTTACGCAAGGATATTCTACATGTAGAAGATTTAAAAAAAGGCGATAAGTTACAAGGAACAGTACGTAATGTTGTCGATTTTGGTATTTTTATTGATATAGGATTAAAGAATGATGGATTAGCCCATATTTCAAAATTATCTAAATCTTATCTACGTCATCCGTCTGAACAATTTTCTGTTGGTGATATTGTCGATTGTTATGTGGAAGAAGTAGATGTTCCTAAGAAAAAAGTCAGCCTAACTTTATTACCACTAGATGAATGAACTAAAGAAAAAAATAAGATAGGCATATAATAGAATAGCAAGATTTTTTTGCTAAAAAAGTGTCAAATTTGACAAAAAAGCCTAAATTTGCTATAATGGATTCGTTCTTATTAAAGGAGGAACGTATGAAAAAAGTAAATAAGATTAGCTTATCATTAAGCTGCCTTGGTATCTTAATGATTGCAGCAGCTATTCTTCTACAATATAAATCATTCCAAGTTGAAGAAGAAACGAAAGTCGCTTATGAAACTGTTACAGTAAAAAATGTAAGTGAAGGTGTTGTAGAACCCGTCAGTCAACAGGAATCAACAGAAGAAGTAGTAGCACCAGAAGAAGTAACGCTTGATGCCGATGTGCAAGAAGTAACGACTTATGAAGATGTTAGTACCATTCCTGTAGAGCCAATTGTTTATGATAATATGACGTTAAATCAATTAGCAGAAAAACTAAACCGCTCTCTAAAATCAACAAT
>CALVUW010000028.1 GCA_944363695.1 uncultured Bacilli bacterium
CGGAATTTAAGCCTATGGAGAATAGAGGGTACTCTATCTAAGAAGTAGGAAGCCTTGGAGGCAACGACAAGGACGAAATAAAATTTATTTTATTTCTTATGTTCTTTTGAAATGACAAAATGCTTGGAAAGAAAACGCTTTTGAGCTATAATAGAAAGCAGAAAGAGGGAGAAAATATGATTACAAAACCCAAAGGAACGATTGATATTATCGGAACTGATGCGAAAATCTGGAAATATATAGAAGAAGTAATTGATAGTGTCATGGATAAATATAATTATAGTTACATTCGTACACCAATTTTTGAAGCAACGGAATTATTTCATCGTGGTATTGGCGATACCACTGATATTGTTACCAAAGAAACCTATGATTTTGTAGATCGCGGTAAACGTAATATGACGTTGCGTCCAGAAGGTACAGCTGGCGTAGTAAGAAGTTATATCGAAAATAAATTATATGGTAGTGCTAATTTACCAGTAAAAGTCTATTATCAAGGTACCATGTATCGTTATGAACGTCCACAATCTGGTCGGAATCGGGAATTAACTCAGTATGGTGTAGAAGTATTAGGAAGCGATGATCCTTATTTAGATGCTGAAGTTATTTCTTTAGCTTTAAATATTAATAAAATGCTAGGTCTAAAAGGAAATGTTGTTCATATTAACACCCTTGGAGATAAAACATCACGAGAACAATATCGTCAAGCTTTAACGACTTACTTAAAACCGCATATACATGAATTATGTGATGATTGCCAACAACGGTTTGATAAAAATCCATTGCGAATTCTAGATTGTAAAGAAGATGCTGACAATCCGATTTTAAAAGAAGCTCCAAGCATGTTAGATTATTTAACAGAAGAAAGTAAAAAGCGTTTTGATACAGTATGTGAATATTTAGATTTACTGCAAGTCGATTATGTCATTGATCCTAAGATTGTACGAGGACTTGATTATTATAATCATACTGTCTTTGAAGTACATGCTGATATTCCTGGCTTTGGTAATGCCAACGTTTTAGGGGGCGGCGGTCGCTATGATGGTCTAGTAGAACAACTAGGAGGACCAGCGACATCATGTGTAGGTTTTGCCGCAGGTATAGATCGTCTAGTCATGGCCTTAAAAGCTACTAACGAAAAATTACCAATTGATACCGGTATTGATGCCTTCATTTTATATGTCAATGAAGATGAAAAAAAATATGCAGCCTTCTTATCCCAGGAATTACGGATGGCAGGATTTAAGATTGATACGGATTATTGCCATCGCAGCCTGAAAGCTCAATTTAAACAAGCCGATCGTCTAGAGAGTCGTTATCTGATCCTCTTAAATAGTGATGATTTGCAGGAAGGACTAGTAACCATTAAAAATAATCAAACTAAAGTAGAAGATAAAATCATGTTTGAATATGTTATCTATTATTTAGAAGAACATTTAAGTGTGGAAGATACACCATTTGATGAAACCGATGATTATTGTTGTCATCATGAAGAAACAGAAGGAGAATAAAATATGAAAACAAACACTAAATTAAAAGAAACTGCTATGGCAGTAGTAGAAAATAGTCACCATTCATGGCTAAGTGTAGATGATATTGTCGCCAATCTAGAAGAAGATGGCTTTGTTGTAGAACCTATGAATACCTTGCAACAAGCTTTCTTATTTGCTCGTGATGATCATTATAAAAAGATTGCCTATAATCCAACTTTATCATTAGAAGAGCAGACAAAGGCTTTATTAAATAGTTATGGTTATTATCTATTATCGGAAGATTTAACCTCTAATTTCTTGTTAAAATATGTTACGGATATATCAGAGGAACAGCAAAAAATCATTAGAGATTTCCGTCATGAAGTATTACAGCTATCAGCCCAAAAAGAAATACATTCAGAACAATTTGTATCATCACAGACGCAACCAAATAAACAAATGATAAAAAAATCAAATAGTTAAAAGAGGTATCGTATGAAAAAAATAAATAATAATGAACTAGCGCTAAAAAATGTAAATGAGCAAGTTACGGTTTATGGTTTTCTTAGCAAGAAAAGAGACCTTGGCGGTGTATTGTTTTTTGACTTACGAGACCGTAGTGGCATCGTGCAGATTGTGGTGCGTGATACGTTAGATAATTATGATGCGTTAACAACTGCAAAAGTTGAAAGTGTTTTAAAAGTAACGGGAACAGTGGTAGAAAGAGAAAATAAAAATGCTAAATTAGCCACGGGTGATATTGAAATTAATGCTGACCAGATAGAAATATTAAATAATGCTCAAGATGTTCCTTTTGAAATTAGTGATAATACAACCGCTTTAGAAGATACTAGATTAAAATATCGATACTTAGATTTAAGACGGCCATTTTTAAAGGATAAATTAATCGCAAGACATCAAATTGTTACGAGTATTCGTCAATATTTAAATGAGCAACAATTTATTGAAGTTGAAACACCCATTCTTTGCTTATCAACACCAGAAGGGGCTAGAGATTATTTAGTACCTAGCCGTGTGAATCAGGGTAGTTTCTATGCATTACCACAAAGCCCACAAATTTTTAAACAGTTATTAATGATTGGTGGTATGGAACGTTATTACCAGATTGCTAGATGTTTTCGTGATGAAGATTTACGAGCTGATAGACAACCAGAATTTACGCAAGTAGATTTAGAAATGAGTTACGTGGAAGAAGAAGATGTGCAGACAATCGTAGAAGGCCTTTTGAAAAAAGTCTTTCATGATGTTAAACACATGGATATTCAAACACCATTTTTGAGAATGCCTTATGAAGAAGCGATGGAGCGTTTTGGCTCTGATAAGCCGGATATGCGTTTTGAGATGGAACTAAAAAATGTAACTGCTTTATTTGCGCAAACAACGTTTACTGTTTTTAAAACGACGCTTGAGCAAAATGGTTATATCAATGCTATGGTCGTAAAAGGATTAGCAAAAGAAATATCCCGCAAGAAAATTGATCAGTATACAGAATATGTAAAACCATATGGAGCGAAAGGCCTAGCTTTTGTAAAAATGGAAGATGGTATTTTGCAAGCTGGTATTGCTAAGTTCTTAACGGATACAGAAAAAGAGCAATTAATCGAAACCTTATCATTAACTGAAAATGATGTTGTATTCTTTGTTTCCGATCAGAAAAAAACGGCTCAAACTGCCTTAGGAGCCCTTCGTTTAAAAGTAGCAAAAGAATTTTCTTTGATTGATCAGAATAGTTATAAATTTTTATGGGTGACTGATTTCCCAGTCTTTGAATGGAGTGAAGAAGAGCAACGCTATTTAGCTTGTCACCATCCATTTACCGCTCCTAAAGATGAAGATGTTGATAAATTACTAACGGATAAACCACATTGTTATGCAAAAGCTTATGATGTTGTTTTAAATGGCTATGAATTAGGTGGTGGCAGTATTCGTATTCATAATCAGGACATCCAGGCGAAAATGTTTGAAGCTTTAGGGTTCAGTGAAGAAGAGGCTGCTAAGAAATTTGGTTTCTTCCTAGAAGCATTTAAATATGGTACCCCGCCACATGGAGGTCTTGCCATTGGGTTAGAACGACTAGTTATGTTATTAACGAACACAACTAATATTCGAGATGTAATTGCTTTCCCTAAAACAGCTAGTGCTAGTGACTTGATGAGTAATGCTCCAAATACAGTTGATGAGAAACAATTAGCTGAATTAGGTATTACCTTAGTAAATAAAGAATAAAGCCGTAGTTGCTTTATTTTTTAAATACAAAAAAGCCCTTATAGTAGGGCTACATTTACGAATTATATTTTTTTATATAATCGTTATATAACTGTTCAAAAGCATTGAAATGTACAATTTCGCGTTGTCTTAACCATAATAGGGGACCGATAACATCTGGATCATTGGTTAAATCAATTAAGTTTTCATAAACGGCTCTTGCTTTCTGTTCGGCTGCCATATCTTCTACCAAATCAGCGATAGGATCACCCGTGGTTGCAAAATAAGCTACTGTAAACGGCACCCCGTTAGCATCCGTTGGGAATAAAGCTCGATTATGTTCAGCATAATGCGGATCAAGACCAGCTGCTTTGATCTCTTCGATGGTAGCATCTTTCATCAATTGATAGATCATTGTAGAAATCATTTCAATATGAGCTAATTCTTCAGTTCCAATATCGGTTAATAAAGCTTTTCCTCTATTATCTGGCATCGTGTAACGTTGATTTAAATACCGAAGCGCTGCTGCTAATTCACCATTGCTACCACCATATTGGGTAACTAGTAATTTAGCCATTCGTAAGTCTTTATTTTTGATATTGATTGGATACTGTAATCGTTTTTCATATCGCCACATTAGCCATTACCTCCATTCCAAGGAAAGGGCATACTTTCCCATAAAAATGGACTTTGTCCTAAAGAATTACTAAAGATTAGTAGGGGTCCATATTTTTGCTCATACTCCATACGTAATTGATTTCCTTTTTGACGATACTGATTAAATACATCTAACATATTACCATCTTGTGGATGTAGATCTAAATATAAATTTAAATCGTGAGCAGCGAAATCATTTTCGGCTAGTGCTAAAAATAAACGTTCTTGATCATTAGTTGCTTGAATTATTTGCGGTTGATAATTTTGATAGGGACGATAGGTATCCGCAAACATATTTCCCTTCATAAAACCTTCTTCAGCAGAATACAAAGATTGATTAGTAGTCAAAGCACGCTTGGTATCTGATGGGGATTGATTGATAGGTCTATACGGGTTAAATTGATAATATTGATTCATAAAACTCTCCTTTCATGGGTAGTTTATTCTATTGTAAACATTCGATATGGGGCAAAGCCTAAAAAAAGAACGATTTAATGTAGATATCGTTCTAAACTTTTAAAATAGGTGTGGGGTGTTTCAAAATCTTGTAATTCTCGTTCGAAAAAGGCACTATCCAGTTCATCTTGTTTAGCTGCTACAATATAATCTCTTAATTTTTGCAGCTTGGCTTTTCCTTTTAATGGTTTATAGAAAACTATATCATTATAGATCAATTGATTAACTAATGATTTAAACTGAATTAAATTTTGTTCCTGGTTCGTGACATCATGGTGAATCGCATATCGCCCGGGGTCGATGATATGCATTTGTTGGGCTTGTTGGTTATAAATATAGTTGACCGGTTGAATATCACTAGCTACCACCTGATATTTAGCTAGTAGGGTTAAGTCCTGTTCTAAGATTTTTAAATTGTTAATAAACACAGGTGATGGCATTTGACTGATTCCAACCCGTAAATTAGCTTTTTGTTCACCGGGAATCAAGTCCATCCGATAACCAGCATATGATCCATCTTCATTAAAAAGAATCGCATTGGGTAGATTAATTTGTTTAGTTGGTATGCCAATTAAATATTGATGACAATGTAGTTTATTGTGTCCGAATTCATAAATTGCGCTTGGCTCATAGATTTTATATAGTTGATTCTGTTGTCGGTATACTCTTCCTTCAGATCCTTTACCAAATGGTTTTTTTGTCTCATCAATGTAAATTTTTTTATTTTCAATATAATAGTACATAATGCCCCCTTAAAGTAAGGCTTATTATACCATATATTTAAAATAAATACTAGTATCGTCTGTTATTTCTATAAAACGGCATCATCATTGGTGGACCAACCCATATCGGTCTAGGTGGAAAGAAAATTGGCTGAACGGGTACCGGATAAAAATTAGGTCGATTGCTATTTACGCCGATTCCATAGCCTAAAGCTCCTCCGACTAGGAAAGGGATAAATCCTCGTTGCTGATTCGTCGGATAATTCATGTGTCTTCTATCCATACTATAATTATTATACATAAACTTCACTCCTTTATGGATAGTTTATGATATAGTAGAAGAGTAAGAAAGGAAGGTTGCCTATGCAAGATCAATTAACCATATTGACAAAATGGATTTGTCAACAAGCTCTACAATTAGAAAAAGGAGAAAAATTATATATTTCTTATGGACATGAAAAGACTTATCCACTATTGTTGCCCTTAATTAAAGAAGCAAGTTCGTTAGGAGTATTTGTTTATCCGGAATTACAGAATACGGAGTTAGAAGTATACAAAAGGAAACATGTATCTGCAGAACAAATTTCAACTATGCAAATATTAGAAGAAGCGAAAATTGATTTCTTTGATGCTTTTATCTATATTAAATATAGTGAAAATGACTATGAATCTAATGCTTTACCATTAGCGAAAAAAACAGCGATTAATACTGCTTTAGCTCATTCGGTAGAAGTAAGAGCTAATCAGAAAAAGTGGGTATTGTTAAATTATCCAAGCGTTTTAGATGCCTATAAAAGTGCGATGAGCTATCAAGAATTCTATGCTTTTGCCCTAGAAGCGATGACAATAGATTATCAACAGTTACAACAAAAGATAAAGCCCTTGAAAGATTTGATGGAGGCAACTGATCGGGTTCATATTATAGGGCCGGGTACTGATTTAACTTTTTCGATTAAAGGAATGCCAGCCATTCCATGTTTAGGAGAAAAAAATATTCCAGATGGAGAAATTTATACAGCGCCTGTGAAAGAAAGTGTAGAAGGGACGATTACCTATAATACACCAAGTCCTTATCAAGGTAATATTTATCATCATGTTAGCTTGACATTTGCTAATGGACAAATCATAAAAGCCACTAGTGATGAAGAAAAAGACTTATTAACGACGATTTTTGCTACTGATCCTGGGGCTAGATATGTCGGAGAATTCTCTCTTGGCCTAAATAAGAAAATTACAAAACCAATGGGTGATATCTTATATGATGAAAAAATATTTGGTAGTATTCACTTTACACCTGGAGCAGCTTATGATGACTGTGATAACGGTAATAAATCAGCGGTTCATTGGGATTTAGTTTTAATTCAAACCGAGAATTTTGGTGGCGGAGAAATTTATTTTGATGATGTATTAATCAGAAAAGATGGGTACTTTGTTTTGCCTGCCTTACAAGCATTAAATGAATAGAAAAAGGGAAAAGGAGATTTTCAAAAAGAGCAGTTTGTGATACAATAACAATATAGAGGTGGTGCTGTGGTATGCAAAAGAAAATTCCAACCAAAAATTATATAATGGTACTAGTCATTTTTATCATTGTGATTGTAGCTGTCATTTATCTAGCTAGTTGGTATAATACGTATCAGGATTTTCAAAAAGAAATTCCGGTTTTGCAAGGAACAATTTCAGAAGTCAAAACGGATGAGTTGGATCATTATTTATTAGAAAATCCAACGACGGTTGTTTATATTTGTACAGCTAATAACGATGAATGTCGTGACTTCGAAACACAGTTTAAAAAGGAAATTTTAAAAAATGAATGGCAAGATAGTATGACTTATTTAAACGTTGATACATCGGATGTAACACAATATTTATCAAGCCTTTTAGATCGTTATGCAACGGCTAATTTTACTTTAGATCGTGTTCCGGCCTTAATTGCTTTTGAAGATGGCCAAATTGTCGCTGCAATTTCTGGTATCAATGGAAATCGTCTAACGATAAGTGAGGCTAATCGTTTTATGGATCGCTATCACATAAAGATATAAGAGGGTTATTATGAATCATATTGTTTTATTTGAACCAGAAATTCCTCAAAATACAGGAAATATTATGCGTACCTGCGTAGCTACCAATACAAAATTACATTTGATTCGTCCTTTCGGCTTTGTTTTAGATGATGCTCATTTAAAACGAAGTGGCGTAAATTATATTGATAAATTAGACTATGAAGTTTATGATGATTTTGCTGATTTTAAAAGTAAAAATCCGGGTACTTATTATTATTTAACCCGCTATGGTCATAAACCGCATACTTCTTTTGATTATACCGATCCGAATGAAGAAAGATATTTCATCTTTGGCAAGGAATCAACGGGTATTCCTTTAGAAATTTTAAGAGATGATTTACAACACTGCTTACGTATTCCTATGAGCGATAATGTTAGAGCCTTAAATGTTTCTAATAGTGTCGCAATTGTCATCTATGAAGCCTTACGACAACAACAATATAGTGGCTTATGTTTGGAAGAACCCCATAAAGGGGCAAACTATTTAGAAGATTCATCTATATAATAAAATAAAAAAACTTTTCAAAATCGAAAAGTTTTTTTAGGCTGCTAATTTAGCATTTTCTCTTTGTTTTTTCATATTTCTAATTTCTCTAGTACTCATACGTACTCTAGTTCCATCTTCTAATCTTACAACTTGTAAATTTGGTTTTTGTTGCATTTTGGTTGCATTTAAAGCATGTGAACGTCTATTTCCTGTTAAAGGTTTCTTATTGGTTACTTTTACAGCCATAGTATCCCTCCTTCATAAATATTTCTGCTTATTAACTTTACCATATTTGGCCTTTAAAGTCAAATAAAAACGGGTAAAATTTGTCTTGGTAAATAGTTTTCAAGTAGTACGAATGTATGATACAATACCTAAAGAGGAACGTGATGCCTATGTACCATTTGTTTTATGTCAAAAGTAATTATTCATTATTAAGTAGTTTATTAACGATTGATGATATCATTACTTATCAAAAAAAGATTGGTTCTAAGTATGCAAGTATCTGTGATGATAATATGTATGGTACAATGGAATTTATTAAAAAATGCCAAGAGAATGAATTGATACCCATTATTGGTTTAGAAATTCATTTGGCAGATCAATGTGTTCTAGCGATTGTAGAAGATTATCAAGGCTATCAAAATTTAATAAAACTAAGCACCCTACAAAATATAAACAAAGTAACAATAGAAGATTTAACGCAGTATCAAGATCATTTATTTTTCTTACTTCCTTTTGCTAGTATAAATTTGTATCAAGAATTAACCGCTCATCTTAAAATGGTCTATGTTGGGTATGCTAATAAGGAGGAGCAAAAACAAGCACTTAACCTAACTGATCAAATTGTGTTTTTACCAGAATGTCTTTATTTACACGAGGAAGATCAACGCTATTTAGAATATTTATGGATGATTCGGGATGGAAAAACGATTCATAATAAAGGGTCTTATCATACAATAGATAAGATGTTACAAATTGAAAATGTTACCATCAAAAGTGATGCAGCTGGTCTTCATCGTAGTCTAGAATTGGCGGCTCGTTGTCGATTAGTGTTACCAAAAGCTTCCTTATTGCTACCTATTTATGATTGCCCGCATGGTTCGGATACGGTTTCTTATTTAAATTCCCTAGCAAAAGCAGGCTTATCGAAACGACTACAAGGACAAGTTACTCCAATCTATCAACAACGTTTACAGTATGAGTTAGATATTATTCATAAAATGGGCTTTTCTAATTATTTTTTAGTGGTCTATGACTTTATTCGCTATGCAAAGAAAAATGATATTTTAGTAGGGCCAGGTCGAGGTAGTGCTGCTGGTAGTCTTGTCGCTTATGCTCTTGGTATTACCGATATTGATCCTATTACCTATGATTTGTTGTTTGAGAGGTTTTTAAATCCAGAACGTGTGAGCATGCCTGATATTGATACGGATCTACCTGATATTAAAAGAGAGCAAGTAATTCAATACGTAAGAGATAAATACGGAGAAAAAAGAGTAGCAGGGATTGTGACTTTTGCCACCTTGGCGGCCAAACAGGTTATTCGTGATGTGGGACGTATTTTATTAATTCCTACTTACAAAATTGATAAATTAACTTCTTTTATACCAGCGATGAGTAGAGAAAAATTAACGGCCTTTTATCAAAAGAATCAAGAATTTAGACAATATATTGAACAGGATAATAGCCTGCAACAATTATATCAGATTGCCATTCGCATCGAAGGCTTTCCTCGTCAGATCGGTACCCATGCTGCTGGTATTGTTATGTGTCAAAAAGATCTAGATGAAGTAGTGCCACTAACCATATCTGATAATCTTTATTTAACTAGCTATTCTATGAATTATTTAGAAGAGTTGGGCCTATTAAAAATGGATTTTCTAGGTATTAAAAATTTATCGATGATTATGCATATATTGCAAGATATTAAAACCAATCATCACCAGCAAGTGGTGTTCAGTCAAATTCCTTTAACGGATGAGAAAACATATGCTTTATTTACAGCAGCCGAAACGACAGGTATTTTTCAGTTTGAGTCAGCTGGTATGCGTAATTTCTTACGAAAGTTAAAACCAAGAAATTTCGAAGATATTGTCGCAGCGATTGCTTTATTTAGACCAGGACCAGCGGCTAATATTGATACCTATATTGCTAGACGGGAAGGAAAAGAAAAGGTAGTCTATGCTGATCCTTGCTTAGAGCCGATTTTAAAAAAGACTTATGGTATCATGATTTATCAGGAACAAATCATGCAAGTGGCTAGTCGCTATGCTGGATACTCTTTAGGCGAAGCGGATATCTTACGGCGGGCGATTAGTAAGAAAAAAGTAGAGGTATTACAACAAGAAGAAACCAAGTTTCTACAAAAGGCTAAACAATTACAAAAAGATGAAACCACTAGTAAACAATTATTTCAATTAATCCTAAAATTTGCCGGTTATGGTTTTAATCGTTCTCATGCAGTTGCTTATTCCCTTGTCGCTTATAAAATGGCCTATCTAAAGGTACATTATCCTAAAGAATTTTATGCCAACATGTTAACCAATGTGATCGGAGTCGATAGTAAAACCCAAACTTATCTAAGTGAAGTTAGACATCATCATTTGATTATCTTAAAACCAGATATTAATCGTAGTAGTGATCGTTTCTTGGTAACAGCGCAAGGTATTTTATTTCCCTTTGCTAGTATCAAAGGAATTGGAGTTAGTGTTTGTGAGACAATTCTTGCCGCTAGACGTGAGAGTCCCTTCGCTAATCTTTTCGATGCTTTTAGCCGTTTGGTTATTCATAAAGTAACACGTCATCAATTAGAACTTTTAACGTTAGCAGGTTGTTTCTTAAGTTTTGGTTATACCAAAAAAACAATTATGGAAAATTTGGATGCCCTAATTAATTATGCTGAACTTACCAAAGATTTAGATCCAACTTTGGTGTTACTACCAGAGATTACGCCCCAAGAAGAATATGATCTAACAACGTTATTGGAACAAGAAAAAACAATTTTTGGTTTTTATATTAGTAATCATCCAGTTACGATTTATCAAAAAGATTATCCAGGAACGATTGCTTTAGAAAATATAGAACAATATTTTAATCGGAATATTATGGTATTAGTGATGATCGAAAAAATAAAAGTGATTGAG
>CALVUW010000029.1 GCA_944363695.1 uncultured Bacilli bacterium
TTTAAATCTTTAATTTCAGTTGGCTTTCTATCAACTGTCATATCTAAAAAAGAAACTTTATCATGCTTCCAATTTAATCTATCCATGATAGCATTATAAACCGGAAAAGTTGATTCCGATAATTTAAAATCTATTCTTAAAAAGTTTAAATTCATTATCTGCTTTAAAAAGTAATATCTCATTGATAAATCGCTTTTGTTATTTTTTATCATTGCCTCATCGTAAATAGTGCATTGGATTGGCAAAGTAGTATTTATAGTCCTTATTTCTTGGAGAAACTTCCAGAAATTATCAAACGATATTTCAAATGAAATAAAACCAGTTCGAGGTTGATTTAAGTTTCTACTTGGTACAGCAGGACAATGTGATATTTTTAAAATATCTTTTTTTATAACGGCATCAAATTTATCCATATGTTTCCCCCCAAAAAAATCTCATTGTTTTTACAATGGAATTATATATAATACAAAATGTTTTTTGCCCCCATTGTTCAACAAGTGTGTAGATTATAGCATAATTAAGGTGAAAAGTCAAATTTGTGTAAATCAATTTCGGATGACAAAATAAAAACCGTGTCCGCATTCTTACTGCCCCTCTTTTCATTGGCCCTAGAGAATCTTAGGTTGTCAAAGTAAAAATGACGAAAGCAAAGAAGGAATTGTTGCAGATGGAACAATCTTTAAAATAAAATGGGCTTGTTATTTTTCACTTGTTCTATATTTTTTATCATGATTTATGTTCTCCACGAGAAATGTTTAGAAGGATTCCGACACTTATCATACTGATCAATAAGGAACTTCCTCCATAAGATAAGAAAGGTAAGGTGACTCCAGTAACTGGAATCAAACCAACGACAACAGCTAAGTTCATAATCGCTTGAAAAATCATTTGGAATACCATCCCAAAGGATAAATATTTAGCGAAATGATTTTCAGCATGTAAAGCGATTTTGATACCACGATATAATACGATAAAGAAAAGTCCACAGACAATAAAAGCTCCCACGACACCGAATTCTTCACTGATGATGGAAAAGATAAAATCTGTTTGAGGCTCTGGTAGATAAAAATGTTTCTGCCTAG
Source organism: uncultured Bacilli bacterium (assembly GCA_944363695.1). Taxonomy (GTDB): domain Bacteria; phylum Bacillota_I; class Bacilli_A; order RF39; family UBA660; genus Onthousia. The sequence goes on from CALVUW010000029.1 coordinate 1,083, forward strand.
AATTTAAAAATCCTTGGCCAAGTAGTCCCCCAGGACCAATGGCATACATGGATTGAATCATCTGAAAACCAGTACCTAAGGGATCGGCCCAAGGATTTAAAAACGAAGTAATGCGATCCATTCGATAAGGAGCGATGATAATAAGAATAACAATACCAATTAAACCGATAATTCCCATTCCATAAAAGAATTTCATATTAACACCAGCGATAAATAAAAGGGCAATAACACTCATCATAAACACCATACCAGTACCAAGATCTGGCTGTAACATGATTAGGCCAAAGCATAAGATCGCAATGAATAGAATCGGAAATACCCCTTGCCGATAACTTTTTAAGAATTTGTTGCTAGAACTTAGATATTTACTAGTAAAGATAATCATGCCAAGTTTGGCAAATTCACTTGGTTGAATTCCAAGCGGTCCAATGCCAAACCAACTGCGACTACCATTACGGACACTACCAATTCCTGGTATTAATACTAAAACCAACAACAAAAAACAAATACCCAATATGATATTTGCCTTTTTGTAATAGATTTGATAATCTATTTTACTAACGATATATACTAGTATAAATCCTGCTATAGCGAATAATGCTTGTTGTTTCACATAGTGAAAACTATCTTGAAACTTGTATTCTGCCCAAATGCTAGAAGCAGAATAAATCATTAAAAGTCCAAATAGTATTAATAATATTACGGCGATCAGTAAAGGCAAATCTACCTTTTTCTTCAAATATAATCACCTTTCCTTATAACCATACTCCAAATAAAATACCACCCATAGCTAGTAATAGACCGAATGTACAGAATAGTTTTACAATATCAGTTTCTGACCAACCTAACTTTTCAAAATGATGATGAAGTGGTGTCATTAGGAATAATTTATGATGGAATAACTTAATCCATAATACTTGTAAAATAACAGATAAAGTTTCAATAACGAAGACACCTGCTACAACTAATAGGGTAAGTTCTCGATGCGTTAAAATAGCTACAGCTCCCATCACACCACCAAGTGCTAGGCTTCCGGTATCTCCCATGAATACTTTGGCAGGGTGGGTGTTATAAACAAGAAAGCCAATCAAACTACCAACTAGTACTAAACAGAAAATACCAATATCTTCAAACCCAACCATAAAAGAAATAAGGGCGAAAGCAATAAAGGCAATGGCAGAAAGGCTTCCTGCTAAGCCATCTAGACCATCCGTAATATTAACGGCATTAGAAGAACCAATCAAGATAAAGAGAATGAATAGGCCATACCACCAACCCATTTCTAAATCAATATGTAGTGTTCCTACAACCCATGAGGTCTGACCACCATTTTTCATATAAATATAGAAAAAGATTGTAGAAATAATAACTTGTCCAAATAGTTTCTGATAAGTTGTTAACCCTTCGTTATTATGACGTTTAATGGATAAAAAGTCATCTAGAAATCCAATGATAGCAAAACCACAAAATACAATAAGCACGATTGCTAAATTGTCGGAAAAAGCAATTTTGTTGGTGATGAGTAGTCCTAAAGTAATCAGTACCGTTGGTATAATAAAAATTAAACCACCCATAGTTGGGGTACCTTCTTTTTTTCGATGTGATTCCCCCACAAATACACTGATGCGTTGTCCGACTTTTAATTTTTTTAATAATGGTAATAACACAAGCCCTAAACAGGCACTAAATAAAAAACCAATCATTACCGCAAAAACAGCTTTTGTTAATAGTAACATATATTCACTCTCCCGTTTCTTACTTTTGTATTATAACATAACCTTTTCTTTTCGTCTTAAAAATTGTATGATCAGACACTTCCTTGACATTTTTCTTTATATCTTATGTGTCAGCACAAAGAAATAGACATAAAGAAATAGCCTTTTATTCAAAAAAGTATGCTATACTTAAAACGGTGATAATGATGGGATTAATTGTAAAAAATACAACTTATGATAGTGGAGAAGATATACTGCCAGTCGGGGCGGTGGTTACCATTATGGAAACTGGTGAACAAGCAGAAGTTGTCATGAACTTTGGAAATTTGTATCAAGTAAAAAAAGCAGATGGTACCATTGCTACTTATAGCCGTTTAGAATTAGCACGCAGTTAAAAATTTCATGCCTAAATGGTCTTTTATCTGCAAAGAAATTGTGTCTTTGGATGGGTTGATTTTTTGCATCGACAAACATTTGTTTGGTATAGTATATTTAGAGTGCAAGAAGGAGGGGCCATGAATCAAGATAAAATGCATTTAATTAATAAAATATTTAACAATGAGACAATCAGAACTGTATGGGATAAAGAAGCTGAAAAATATTATATTAGTGTGGTAGATATAGTGGGAATTGTTTCGGAAAGTAAAGATGGAAGAAAATATTGGAATAAATTAAAACAGCGTCTTAAAGATGAGGGAAATGAAACGGTGACAAATTGTCACCAGTTGAAACTGAAAGCGCAAGATGGTAAGTATCGTATGACAGATGTTGTTGATATTGAAGGCATGTTTAGAATATTCGAATCTATTCCTAGTAAAAATGCTGAACCAATAAAACAGTGGTTAGCACATTTAGGGAGTGAAAGAATAAATGAAATATTTGACCCATCCATTGCCGCTCAACGATCAATAGATTTATATAGAGCAAAGGGTTATGATGAGGCTTGGATTGAGAAGAGGATTAAAGGTATACAACATCGGAAACAACTAACGGATGTTTGGAAAGCGGGAAATATTAAAGAAGGAAAAGAATATGCAATTCTTACAAATGAAATATATAAAGAATGGTCAGGAATGAATGCTAAAGAATATAAACAGTATAAAGGTCTACGTAAAGAATCCTTAAGAGATAATATGTCTGATATAGAAGTTGCTCTTGCAGATTTAGGAGAAATAGCTACCAGAGAACTTACTAAAAAACATAAACCTGATGGTCTAGAACAAAATAAAAAGATAGCAAGAATGGGTGCTAATACGGCAAAAGTGGCAAGAGTCGACCTGGAAAGAAAGTTAGGAGAATCCCTCATCACAAAAAATAATGCTTTAAACTATCAATACATAGAAGCATTAGATAAGATAGAAAATAAATAATATATAGATACTATAAAATTTAAAACTTTAGTATGTCATGGTCTTGACACTTTTGGGCTTTTTTTGTACAGTAATGTTGAAAGAATAAGGGGTCATGGAGGAGGAAATATATGGAAGAAATAAAAAAAACTGGGAAACCGTCTATTGATATGCCGCATCATCGTTGGTATCCAGAAGAAGCTTATAATAGAGAAGTTCCAAAAGCAAAAGCCTATGATTATATGAAGCAAAGAAATCAAAATTATTTAAATGATGTCGTGCTTCGCTATTTCGGAAGGAAGATTACCTATCGTGAGTTTTTAGCGAAAATTGACGAAACAGAGAAAGCCTTAATACAGGCAGGTGTTAAAGAAAATGACATTGTAACGATTATGTCTATTAACAGCCCTGAATTAGTCTATGTATTTTATGCATTAAATAAAATGAATGCCATTCCTAATATGATTGATCCAAGAACAAAACCGGTTGGTATAAAGATGTATTTGGATGAAGTGAAATCACAGCATTTGTTTATGTTAAATTTATGTTATCCAGCCGTAAAAGAAATTATTGATCAAACAACAGTTGAGAAAGTAGTGGTATTATCGCCTAATGATTCGTTACCATTTGGTGTTAAACAAATAAAAGCTTGGAAAGATCGTCAAGAGATAAAAGAAGGTAAGCAGCCAGTCATTACTTATGATGATACGTTTATATCTTGGTCTAATTTTATTAGAGAAGGGCGTAAAGTGAAAGAGGTACCTCATATTCCGTATAAAGAAAACACAACAGCGTGTATTGTTCACACGGGTGGTACGACAGGTGTACCAAAAGGAGTAGAACTTACCAATGAAAATTTAAATGCTATGGTGGAAAACCTAGACTATGTTCATACGGATTTAAAACGTCATCGTCGTTTCTTAAATGTTCTAGTTCCTTTTGTTGCTTATGGTGCTGTTAACGGTGTCCATACAGCGGTTTCCAAAGGATGGGAATCAACCATTATTCCAAAAATGGATCAAGGAAAATTTGCAGAGTTATTACTAAAGAACAAAACAGAAATATGCTTAGGAGTTCCTGCTTATTTTGATTCGGCTATGGAAGATAAAAATTTCCAAGAAGCCGATTTACACCATGCTGTTAGCTATATCGTTGGTGGCGATGGCATGAAAAAAGAAAAAGAATTCCGTTTAGATGATTTTATCGTATCTCGTGGCGGACGTGTTATCAAAAAAGGATATGGTCTAACTGAATGTGCTGCTGCAGCCACGGTATCAAGTGATGTCATCAATTCGATTGGAAGTGTAGGCCTACCGTTACCACAGATTTCCATTGCTGCTTTTGATTTGGAAACAGGAGAAGAAAAAAATTATGGTGAGTCAGGAGAACTATGCATTAGTGGTCCAACCGTAATGAAGAGCTATTATAACCATAAAGAAGAAACTGATCTAGTATTACGGAAACATGATGATGGAAAAACATGGTTACATACTGGTGATTGGGGTTATGTAGCAGAAGATGGACAAGTATTTGTAACCGATCGTATCAAAAATATTATTCCTCGTAGTGGTTATAAAGTTTATCCATCAGTAATCGAGAACTTAGTAAGTCAAAAACCATATATTCAAGGTTGTGCTTGTGTTGGTATTCCTAGTGCAGAAGAGGGAACAGCGCCAGTTGTTTATGCTGTGTTAGAAGAAAAATATCGTAATCAGAATTTAGAGGAATCTATGAAAGAAGATATTACTAACGCCTTTTTAGAAAGCTATCTTCCTGATTACAATTATCCATATGAAATTATCTTCCGTGAGTCTTTACCACAGACTTCTGTTGGAAAAATTGATAAATTAGCATTAAAACGAGAATACTTGGATGAAAAAGGTATGATTACAGAAAAACCAAAAGTATTTTCAAAAGGTTAAAAAGTACTGTTGCAGTACTTTTTTTTGCGTGTTATAATCTATATAGGATAAAATAAAGAGTGTGGTTATATGAATTACAGTATCTATTTTTCGTTTCTTAGTTTTTTCTATATTGTATTATTAATCATTGTCTTTTTCTCTAAAAATAGACTAAATACATTAGAAAATAAAATTTATCGCTTATTAATTATCATTTGCTTTACGGGCTCCATTTTAGAAGTATCCCAAATGGCAACCTGTCTTATCATGGACTCTTTGCCCTGGATCAACGATTTTGTAGCCCATTTATTTTTGGTAAATATATTTACTTGGATTGCTTTATTATTTGCTTATACAGTCGTCGTATCTTTTAAAAAAGAAACGTATAAAAAAATCTTAACGGTGATTAGTTTTGTTTGGCTAGTCGGTAGTGTTTGTTTAATAATTTTGCCAATTGAATTTTTCTTTAATCCTGGTGATCTCTTTTATTCATATACCTATGGACCGGCGGTCGGAGCTTTAAAAGTTTTATGTATTTTATTTTTAATGTTTTCTATTATCTGTATGTTAATGCGTATTAAGCAATTACGTTCTAAAAAATATGTACCGATTTTAGTTTACACAGTTTTATTTTTAATTACAGGAATTATTCAAATTTTAGAACCAACCCTAGTACTAATGCAAACTGTTCAAACTTTCGTAACCTTTTTAATGTATTTTACGATTGAAAATCCAGATTTAAAAATGATTGAAGAATTAAATTTTGCCAGGGATCAAGCTGATAAAGCTAATAATGCTAAAACAGAGTTTTTATCGAATATGTCACATGAGATTCGTACTCCATTAAATGCCATTACAGGTTTTTCACAGGCATTAAGCGAAGAGGAAGATCTGCCAGCTTCTGCCAAGGAAGATGTTAAAGATATTTTAATGGCTTCTGATAGTTTATTAGAAATTGTCAACGGAATATTAGATATTTCAAAAATTGAAGCCAATAAATTGGAAATTGTGAATACGTATTATAATCCTTACAAAGTTTTCAATGAATTAGTTGTTTTAACGAAAGCTCGATTAGGAACGGAAAAACCAATTGAATTACGGGTTAGCATTGACCAAACGATTCCACGTACTTTATATGGTGATTATGCTAGATTAAAACAGATCATTTTAAATATTTTAACTAATGCTGTAAAGTATACAAATGAAGGCTATATTGAATTTAAAGTAAGCCATTTACAAAAGGATGGAATTTGCCGATTAATTATTTCCGTAGAAGATACAGGAATTGGTATTAAGCGAGATAAAATTGATAAGTTATTTAACAAATTTGAACGTTTAGATGAAGAAAGAAATATTACAATTGAAGGAACTGGATTAGGCCTTGCTATTACCAAGCGATTAGTACAACTAATGCAAGGCGAGTTGGTTGTTCAAAGTCTATATGGTAAAGGTAGTAAATTTACCGTTTCAATTGATCAACGTATTGTAACGGATCCTGTTAAAATAGATGATACAGGAACATTGAGGGTTAATACCAATGAGAAACCGCATTTGAATGCTGCGAAAAAGATTTTAGTAGTAGATGATAATAAATTGAATATTAAAGTGGCTACTAGATTATTAGAAGATTATGGTGTCACAGTCGATAGTGTTATGAGCGGTATAGACTGTTTAGAAAAAATCACAGCTGGTAATCATTATGATTTAGTCTTAATGGATGATATGATGCCAAAAATGACCGGTACACAGACCTTAGCCAAATTAAAAGAAAATCCAAACTATAAAACGCCAACCGTAGCGTTAACGGCCAATGCTATCGCTGGTATGAAAGAACAGTACTTGAAAGCTGGATTTGATGATTATCTTGCTAAGCCGATTGAACGCAAAGAATTAGATCGAATTATGAATAAATACTTAAATAATGATTAAAGGAAATGTGGGAGGAAGAAGATGAAAGACGTAACATTATTAACAAACAATGGAGTAAATGTAGAAAAAAGTTTAGAGTTATTCGGAGATATGGCAACCTATGATGAAACCTTACATGACTTTTTAGCGGATATCGATGAAAAGGAACAAAAAATTAAATACTATAAAGAAATCGGTGATATGGCTAACTATGCGATATTAGTTCATGGTCTAAAAAGTGATGCTAAATATTTTGGCTTTGATACATTAGCGGATTTAGCCTATCAACATGAAATGGCTAGTAAACAAAATAATTTATACTATGTCACTGAACAGTTTCCAGTTCTTATTACAGAGCTAGATCGCATCATTCATTTGGTTAAGCAATACCTTGGCTTGGAAACAGCTGGTACGACCACCACGGTTGTAACACCTAAAAAAGATAAAGCGATTATTGTTGTTGATGATTCAGCTGTTATTAAAACTTTTATTCAAAAAATATTTGATAATGAATTTGATGTTTTAATGGCTAGTGATGGTAATGAGGCCCTACAGTTGATTCATCAAACCGAGCAACCTAAAATTGTCGGAATGTTATTAGATTTAAATATGCCTAATGTTAATGGTTTTCAAGTGTTGGAATACTTCAAGGTCAATAATTTGTTTGATCATATACCAGTTTCTATTATCACTGGTGTAGGCAATGATGCATTAATTGCACATGCTTTTGAATATCCAATTGTTGATGTATTAAAAAAACCATTTAATGAAAGAGATATTAAAGCGGTTGTAGAAAAAACCGTACAATATGCACATTAGAAGAGGAGGAGAGAATTTGAAAGTATTTATGATTGGTGGTACTGGTTTATTAGGAAGTGCTGGTGCCAAAGAGTTGATTGAAAAGGGACATAAGGTAACAAGTCTATCGTTACCAGAGATCCCAGAAGGAGCAGATATTCCTAAAGAGATGAAGCTAGTTACTGGTGATTATATGAAGCTAAGTGATGAAGAAATTCATAAATTCTTAAAAGGGATGGATGGCTTTATCTTTGCAGCTGGTATTGATGATCGAGTAAGTGGTCCCCCACCTGTATATGATTTATATAAAAAATATAATAATGATCCACTAGAACGCTTTTTAAAGATAGCAAAAGAAGAAAAAGTAAAACATTGTGTCGTATTAGGTAGTTATTTTAGTTATTTTGATCGCATTTGGCCTAAGATGAAATTAGCAGAAAACAATCCATACATTAGAAGTAGGGTGGATCAAGAGACAATTGCTCTTATGTATGCTGATCAAGATATGTCCGTAGCTATTCTAGAGTTACCATATATCTTTGGAGTTCAAAAAGGAAGAAAGCCAGTATGGACTATTCTAGTTGAAAATATTTTATCTATGAAAGATAAAACCATGTATCCAAAAGGTGGTACGACGATGGTTACCGTTCGTCAAGTAGGACAATGTATTGCTGGTGCGTTAGAAAAAACAGAAGGTGGTAAATGCTATCCAGTTGGTTATTATAATATGACATGGGTAGAATTATTGCGTTTATTCCACAAAGGAATGGGCTGCCCAGAAAAAGAAATTGTGACGATTCCAACTTTCTTATTTGCTATGGCTGGTAGAAAGACCCATAAAGAAAATTTAAAAAACAATATCGAATCTGGTTTAAATATGGGCAAATTTGCTAAAGCCTTTGCTAGTAATATGTTTATTGATAAGAAAGAAATAGAACCATTAGGGGTAACAGAAGATGATATTGAACAAGCGGTTATTGATTCTGTAAAACTTAGTATGGAATCTATAAATGGTAAAAAACTAGTAGAAATGAAAGTGTCTGAAGACAAGTAAAATGGCAGCAGATAATTTTCATGTGACCATAGAGGCTATTAAGCCTCTCTTTTCTAAACGAGACAAAGAAAGTCATAAAGGTAATTTTGGAATCGCTGGTATTTGGGGTGGAAGTAAGAATTATAGTGGTTCTATTAAACTAGCTACGCTAGGTGCTGGTGCGCTTCGTGGTGGCTGTGGAGTAGTTAGGGTTATAATTCCTGAAGCAATCGCCCCTTTTGTTGCTCCTTCCATTTTAGAACAAACATTATATATACTACCAGATCAAACGATATCATTAGAACAGCTAACAGAAGCTTGTGATCGTCTAACATCTTTGGCAATTGGTATGGGCTGGGGCAAGAAGGAAGAAAATCGAGTAACTCTAACTTCGATCCTTGCTACTTATCAAGGTAATTTAATCATTGATGCTGACGGACTCAATACACTAGCTACTATGGACTTAGCAATTCTGAAGACAAGCCAGGCTCATATTGTTTTAACACCACACGTTAAAGAATTTTCTAGATTGACAGGAGTAGAAGTAGCAACTATTTTAGCTGATCCTATTTCTTATGCTAAAGCCTTTGCCAAAGAATATGAAGTAATCGTTTTATTAAAGGGAGCAACAACGATTGTAACAGATGGAAATCAGGTCTATCTAGTCGATCGTGGCTCGCCTGGTATGGCAACTGCTGGCAGTGGTGATGTTTTATCAGGCATTTTATCAGGAATGTTAGCCTATCAGTCATATTCCTTGTTAACGGTTAGCGCTGCTGCCATGCTTGCTGGTATTGCAGGAGAATTAGCAGCAGAAAAACATACTGATATAGCTATGATCGCTTCTGATACAGTAGCAGAGATTCCTGACGCTATTGCTTTTATTCGGACGTGTGAAGTCAATGAAAACAAGTTGGTTTATGAATACGAAGGTAAAAGAGTAGGAGAAGTTTGCTATCGGTATATAGATGACAATATAATTGATATTTACCATACTTATGTAGATCCGCTTTATCGTGGCCACCATATTGCAGCTAATCTAATGCAAGGATTGTTCGAACAACTAAAGCTAAATCAGCAGCAAGCAACGGCTAGTTGTCAATATGCAAAAGCGTGGATGCAAAAACATCCAGAATATCAAGAACAGATTAAATAATAGAATAGGAATACTCTTCATTTGAGTTTTCTTTTTTATTTTCAGCTACTAATCATAAAAATCTGTCAAACATGCAAGAAAAACACTTGTCAAAATTACATTTCTGTTATATATTAATATTGTTCAAATTGTCCGCGTAGCTCAGCTGGATAGAGCAATCGCCTTCTAAGCGATCGGTCACGTGTTCGAATCACGTCGTGGACAC
>CALVUW010000030.1 GCA_944363695.1 uncultured Bacilli bacterium
AGAAGGATAAATATCAAAAATCTAGTTATGCCATTATTTATTATATGCTAACGGATGAAAAAGTAATTGATATAGTAGAAAAAGAACACTTGGTATTTCCTAGTGAAACACTACGAGCTTTAGAAAGCGAAATTGTCTATTTTTATCGGAAGCATGGCTTTATTAATGTCGCAGATTTTTATACTTATTTAGCACCAAAAACAGAATTATTAGCCGTTTTATCAGAAATTGAGCAATTGGACTTGAAACAGGATATTACGAAGAATGAACTATTTGATTATTTTAAAGTGATACGCGAATATAGCCAGCAGCAAGAAATGAAGCGATTAGAAACGAAAATGAAAGCAATGGTAGATCCAATAGAACAAGCAAAAATTGCTGATGAGATAAGAAAGTTAAGAATAGGGGAGAGTTAAATGGTAGAAGAAATAAAAACAATGGATGAGCGTAAGGAAAGATTGTTAAAATTAGGTAAAAAACAGGGATTTATTACCTATGAACAATTGGCAGATGAGTTAAAAGGGCTTGAAATTGACAGTGATAGTCTAGATGAGTTATACAATGCTTTTGTCGATGCTGGTATTGAAATTGTAAGTGATGATGGTAGTGATGATGCTACAGCTGAAGAGATTACAGAAGATACTAGAACTGAAGACTTAACTTTATCGAAAGATATTAAAATCAATGATCCGGTTAGAATGTACTTAAAAGAAATTGGTAGAATTCCACTATTAACCAGTGATGAAGAGTTTGAATATGCTCATCGAGCAGTAGATGGAGATGAGGAAGCTAAAAGAATTTTAGCAGAATCTAATTTACGATTAGTTGTCTCTATTGCTAAACGTTATGTAGGTCGCGGTATGTTATTTTTGGACTTAATTCAAGAAGGAAATATTGGCCTTATGAAAGCGGTAGAAAAGTTTGATCCAACCAAAGGATATAAATTTTCAACTTATGCGACTTGGTGGATACGGCAAGCGATAACGCGAGCTATTGCTGATCAAGCTAGAACGATTCGTGTACCTGTTCATATGGTAGAAACCATTAACAAATTAGCTAGAGTACAACGTCAATTAACGCAAGAGTTGAATCGCGAGCCAACCGATGAAGAAATTGCTAAGAAATTAAATATAACAATTGATAAAGTAAGAGAAGTATATAAAATTAGTCAAGATCCAGTGTCTTTAGAAACACCAATTGGTGAAGAGGATGATTCTCATTTAGGTGATTTTATTCGAGATGAACGGACGATTGGGCCAGAAGAATACACAACAGAAGAAATGTTAAAAGAAGAATTAGCAGGTGTATTATTAACATTAACGGATAGAGAAGAAAAAGTATTACGACTACGTTTTGGGTTAGATGATGGACAATGTCGTACCTTAGAAGAAGTCGGACAGATCTTTGGTGTTACCAGAGAACGCATTCGTCAGATTGAAGCGAAAGCGCTACGTAAATTACGCCATCCATCTCGTTCTCGTAAATTAAAGGACTTTTTAACTGACTAATGAAAATTAATCAACGTTTACAATTAATAGGGGACTTAGTTCCCCTTTCTTCTTATCCGTTAGATATTGGTTGTGATCATGCCCTACTTTCCATTTATCTAGTGAAAGAAAGAGGTTTCCAGCATGTGGCAGCTTCTGATAATAAAAAAGGGCCTCTAGATCAAGCTCGTAAAAATGCGCACATTTATCAAGTTGATACAGCGATTGATTTTATTTTAGCAGCAGGATTGGAGGCTTATCAACCAGGTATTGATGTAGTAACGATTTCTGGTATGGGTGGCTTAACTATCAATCGTATCTTGTTAGACCATCCTGAAGTACTAAATTTTATTGATACGTTTATTTTATCTCCTAATAACTACAGTTTGGCTGTTAAGAGAAATTTAGTTAAATTCGGTTATTTTATTCAAGATGAATATCTGGTGCAAGAAAAGAATATGACTTACCCAATTTATGTTTTTAAAAAAGGCAAGAAACACTATTCTAGCAAGACACTTTTCCTCGGACCCGTTTTAGCGACCAAATTAAATGATCCGGTGGTTAGGACTTATTATCAAAAACAGTTACAAGAGACAAGACAAATTCTATCACATATACCACGTTCTTATTACCAACGCCGTCATCAATTGAAAAAAGAAATAAAATGGTTGGAACAATTATTAGACTAGTGGTGAAATAAAAGACATATAGTAACATAGATAAAAATTGAAATAATTTATTTCCTATGTTACTATTATTATGAGAAATGGGAGGATACCAACATGAAAAATGAAAAAATAACCAGTCGTGATGTTGATTTTGGTAAATGGTATACAGATGTGGTGAAAGCAGCCCATCTAGCTGATTATTCTAGTGTAAAGGGATGTATTATCTTTGAGCCCAATGGTTATGCTTTGTGGGAAAAAATGCAACAGGTATTAGATAAAATGTTTAAAGAAACAGGTCATTGTAATGTTTATTTGCCTTTATTAATACCAGAGACATTATTAGCAAAAGAAAGTGAACTAGTAGCAGGTTTTGCTCCTGAAGTAGCTTGGGTAACCAAAGGAGGAGATAAAGAATTAGAGGAAAGATTGTGTATTCGTCCTACTTCTGAGACTTTATTTAGTGATTATTATCATACAGTTGTTAAATCCTATCGTGATTTACCTTTAAAATATAATCAATGGTGTAGTGTCTTACGCTGGGAAAAAGAAACAAGGCCCTTCTTAAGAAGTCGTGAGTTTTTGTGGCAAGAAGGTCATACCGTGCATGAAACGAGGGAAGAAGCTGAAGCTGAAACCAAGCAAATGTTAGCGATTTATGAGCGTTTCTTTAAAGAATATTTAGCGATACCGGCTATTACCGGACGTAAAACAGAAAAAGAAAAATTTGCTGGGGCAGAATATACCTTAACGGTAGAAGCTCTTATGTATAATGGGATTGCCTTACAATCTGCTACGAGTCATTATTTTGGCGATAAATTCGCTAGAGCTTATGATATTTCTTTCAAGGATCGAAATAATCAACAAGCCTATTGCTATCAAACTTCTTGGGGAAGTTCAACCAGAATGATTGGTGGTTTAATTATGGTTCATAGTGATGATAATGGTCTAGTATTACCACCTAAAATTGCTCCAACCCAAGTTGTTTTGATTCCAATTGGTGATAGTGAAGCTGTAATAGATGCTACGCATGAGATTGCTGACATGTTACAAAAGAATGATATTAGTATTAAAATTGATGATAGCAATAAGAGCCCGGGCTTTAAATTTGCGGAAGCAGAAGTAAATGGTATTCCATTACGTATTGAGATTGGGCCAAGGGATTTAGATAATCATAAAGTAACTGTTGTTCGTCGTGATACGCGTGAGAAAGCTAGTTATGATTATGATGAAAAATTAGTGACCGTGGTACGTGATTTGTTAGAAAAAATGCAGCAAGATATGTATGAGAAAGCTTTAGCTAGACGTAATAGTTTAACTTTTGAAGCACATACATTAGAAGAAGTAGAAACGATTATGAACAAACATCCAGGTTTCATTAAAGCGATGTGGTGTGGTGATCTTGCTTGTGAGATGAAAATGAAAGAAATTCGAGGAACAAAATCGCGCTGCATTCTAGAAGAAAAAGCGATTGATGATCATTGCGTTGTTTGTGGTAAAAAAGCTAAGCATTTAGTTATGTGGGGGATTCAATATTAGTGATAATGGTGGTGATAAAATGAGTAAAAAAACGATATTAACAGGTATCCGTCCAACAGGGAATCTTCATGTAGGACATTTATTTGGAGCGGTTGGTAATTGGGTAAAATTACAAGATGAATATGAAACATTTATCGAGATTGCCGATGTGCAAGCATTAACTGATAATTTTCAAGATCCTGACAAAGTAAGACGTAACGTTAAAGAAATGACATTAGATTTACTAGCAGCAGGGATTGATCCCGCCAAAGCGCATATTTTTATTCAATCAGCAGTACCAGAGATTGCGGAACTAACAGTTTTTTATTCTAATTTAGTAACCATGGCTCGGCTTTATCGAAATCCTACCGTGAAAACGGAAATTGCGCAGAAAAAATCTGTTTTTGGTAATCAAGGTGAAAGTGTAACCTATGGTTTTGTAGGCTATCCTATTAGTCAGGCTGCTGATATTACGGCTTTAGAAGGAGAATTAGTGCCAGTAGGAGAAGATCAGCTGCCTTTAATTGAACAATGTCGTGAAATTGTTAGAAAGTTTAATCATATTTATGGCCCTACTTTAAAGGAACCAGAACCATTATTATCAGAGACACCTCGCATTAAGGGGTTAGACGGTCAAGAAAAAATGGGAAAAAGTTTAGGGAATGCGCTTTATCTAAATGATACTCCAGAAGTGGTTGCTGAAAAGATTAAAAAAGTCATTACTGATCCTAGTAAAATAAAAAAAGATGATCCTGCTAATCCGGATATTTGTATGGTGTATTACTATCATAAGTTAATGCAAACTGATCACTTAGCTACGGTTCGTGAAGAATGTGAGCAAGGAAAACGCGGTTGTGTCGCTTGCAAAAAAGAATTAATTGAGACCATTAATCAGTATTTAGAACCTTTTAGAAAACGTCGCGCTTATTATGAGCAACATGAAGAAGAAGTTGAAAAAATCTTAATAGAAGGTACAAAAGCTGCTAGAAAACGGGCTCAAGAAGTGTTAAAACAAGTGAAAAAAAGTATGAAAATTGATTATTTTGACTAGTTAAAAAAGTACGTTTTGAAATTGAGAGGACAGGGGGGAATATGAATATTGATGAGTTTTTTAGGGATGGCCATAGGTTACCACGTCCCTTAACCAAAGATGAATTACATCAATTATTTAAAGAACTAAATGAGGGGTCTCAAGAAGCTAGAAATAAATTGATCATACATAATATCCGGTTAGTTTTATATGAAGTAACCCATAAGTTTAAAAATGTTGATTATGATAAAAAAGATTTGGTATCGATGGGAAATCTAGGCTTAATCAAGGCAATACATACCTATGATATATCAAAAGGATTTTCCTTTTCTGCTTATGCCACGCGATGTATTGACAATGAAATTTTAATATTTTTAAAAAAATTGAAAAAAGATCAAAATGTTGATAGCCTAAATAAAACTGTTTTTCTGGATAAAGATGGTCGTGAATTGGAATTGGAAGATCAATTGAGTGATAATAGTGATTTTGTTGAGGATTATATCGTTTCTGAAACGCATGAAATTATTAGAGAATTAGTAGCACAACTTCCAGATAGAGATAAAGAAATTGTTATGCTATATTACGGCTTTTATGATGATAGAGTTTATACGCAGCAACAAATAGCTGATAAATTTCACATTTCAAAATCTTTTGTTTCTAGATTAATAACTAAAAATACAGAAAAACTAAGCAAACAATTAGAAGCTATTGGTGTAATAGAATTACATGGAAAACAAAAAGAAAAAGTAACAGAGGAAGCAAAAATGAGAAGGTTACAATCGATTTATGAATATTTTAACAATTATACTAGAGAGCAAGTGGATGAAATGCTATCAAAATTAACAGAAGAGGAAAAAGCGTTAATAACATTACGCTATGGAGAAGATTTAGATCATCCGGTTCAATCAAGGTTAACGCAAATAGATACTGGTAAATTCTATGGCGTATTAATACCAAGAATGAAACGGCTATTAGTTAAGCTTTATGATAAACCCAAACAAGAAGTGGAAAATGAATTGTGTTCAAAAATGAAGTCCAAAGAAGAAATAGATGAAATAACTCATAATATGACGAGGGATGATTGTACAAAAATGCTAGAATGGTTGAGGGCTCCTACGTTTACTCAAATGACGAGCTTGTTAACTGTAAAAGAATCAGTCATTATTGCCTTAAAATTAGGTTATGTGGATGGAAAGTATTTTTCAACCGAATCAATTTCTCAATTTTTAGGAATAGAAGAAACTGAAGTGACAGAAACCACTAAGAAAGTATTGTTATTATATAAAGAAAATATAAATAGTTTCCTAGATAGAGCTATCGAAGTGGCAACTGATCAACATCATAAGGACAACGTTTTATCTAAGAAAACGATAAATCCTAAACAGCGCAAAGTTTAACACTTTGTCAAGAATCTGAAGTGTACTGAAAATAGTACACTTATTTGTTTTGGAAAAACACCTATGGTAAATTATGAAATTTCCTTACTAATGCTTGTAAAAAAATTAAATTTCATTATAATAAATAATTGTAGTATGAAGGGGGAAGTATATGAAAAATATTCCAGTATTAATTATAAATGATGGTATTTTATTTCCTGGCAATGAATATCGAATGGAAACCAAAGATCCTAAATTGCAAGAAATTTTAAATATAGTAGATCAGCAGCCAGATCGGCAGTTGATTGTGATTCATTCACTAGATAATGAAAGTACAGATGACGTTTTACAATTTCCATCGCTTGGCGTATTGGCACATCTTGATTTGAAGCTAGTGATACCAAATTCTAAAATGCGTTCTGTAATTGTAGGTTTGGAAAGAGTACGTATTACTCACTATGAAAAAGTAGATGGCTATTTTTATGGAGAAATTGAAGAAATTGTTAATCACAATGATATGGCCATGGAACGAATTTATCTAGATACGGTATTTCGTACTTATGAAGAGTATGTGAAAGAGTTAACTTCCATTAGTAATGCCATGATACATGAACTGGCTAGTGTCCAAGATTTGGGTACGTTAGTAGATATTATCGCTTTTATGTTACCGTTAACGAAAGAACAGAAAAAAGATTATTTGTATGAGATCGATCCAATTGAGCGAGCTACTAAATTATTAGAACAATTAAAAGAAGAAATTGAAATCGCCAAATTAGAAAAGAATATTGAAGCAAAAGTACATCATCAGTTAGATGAAGAGCAAAAAAAATATTATTTGCGTGAAAAAATGAAAGTAATCGCTGAAGAAATTGGTGATAGTCAATCTAAAAATTATGAATTACAACAGTATCAAACCAAATTACAAAAATTAAAAGCCCCTAGTCGTATTAAAAAGAGAATTAAAGAAGAATTAAAACGTTATGAAGGTGTGAGTCAAAATGCTCCAGAAATTACTATGATTCGAGATTATTTAGACTGGATGTTACAACTGCCATGGGATCATAAAACGAAAGATGTTACTTCTTTAAAAGAAATTGAGGAAACATTAGAGGCTAATCACTATGGGATGAAAGATGTTAAGACGCGTATTTTAGAATATATTGCTGTCAAACAAAATGCGAAACAAGATAATAGTCCTATTCTTTGTTTAATTGGACCACCTGGTGTTGGTAAAACGTCTTTAGCTTATAGTATTGCTAAGAGTCTTCATCGTAATTTAGCGACGATTTCCGTTGGTGGCATTAATGATGAGGCGGAAATAGTGGGCCATCGTCGTACCTATATTGGTGCTTTGCCAGGTAGAATCATTCAAGGTATCAAAAAAGCTGGTAGCAGCAATCCGGTTTTTGTCATTGATGAGATTGATAAGATGACTAAAAGTATGAAAGGTGATCCGGCTAGTAGTTTACTAGAAGTATTAGATAAAGAACAAAATAATCATTTTTCCGATCATTATATTGAAGAGCCTTATGATCTATCACAAGTTATGTTTATTGCGACGGCTAATTATGAAGAGCAAATACCGCCTGAATTAAAAGATCGTTTAGAAATTATTTATATACCATCTTATACGGAATATGAAAAAGTAGAAATTGCAACCAATTATTTAATTCCTAAAGTATTACAAGAACATGGTCTAACCGCTTTTCAAGTACAATTTTCCAAAGAAGCACTACTTCATATCATTCGCTACTATACAAAAGAAGCTGGTGTTCGGGATTTACAACGTGCTATTGCTAAAGTTTGTCGTAAAATTGTCAAAAAGAATTTGGAAGAAAAACAAGATCATTTCTATCAAATTGAAGTAGCTGATATTGCAACTTATTTGGGTAAAAAAATTTATACAGCTCATGATACAAAAGAAGAAAAAGTAGTAGGTGTCGTCAATGGCCTTGCTTATACACCATTTGGAGGGGATACGCTTCCAATTGAAACTACTTATTATGAAGGAAAGGGTAATCTTTATTTAACTGGATCATTAGGAGAAGTTATGCAAGAATCAGCCCAAATTGCCCTAAGTTATATTAAAGCTAATTATAAAAGATTCGGCTTACGTAAAGAAGTCCTTAATCAAGATATTCATATTCATGTTCCAGAAGGGGCAGTTAGTAAGGAGGGTCCTAGTGCCGGGATTGCCCTTACGACTTCTTTAATCAGTGCTCTAGGTAAGAAAAAAGTATCTACGAAAGTTGCTATGACGGGAGAAATTACCCTACAAGGTAATGTCCTTGCTATCGGGGGTGTCCGTGAGAAAGTATTAGGAGCTAAACGGGCTGGTATTACCACCATTTATCTACCAAAAGATAATGAAGTAGATGTTGAGGAATTACCAAAAGATTTAATTAAAAATATGACGTTTCATTTTGTGTCTACGTATCAAGAAATCGCTGAACAATTATTTTTATCAGAAGAATTAGTAACAATGTAAAAGGTTATGCTAGCAATAGTAATAATCTTTTTTTTACGGCATATATTTTGGATAGAAAGGAGTTTTAAGAAGATGAAACAAATTATTTCGTTTAAAAAAGAAGTCGCTTTTAAAACGATGATTGCTGATATCAGTAGCATTTCGTTGGAACATACACTACATTTTACTGGTGATAGTAGTGTAGAAGGAGATTTATTAGTTAGTGGTACTTATAAAATGACAGAAGCAACAACATTAGAAGAGCCATTTAATTATACGATACCGGTTGATATTATGCTAACCACAGCTTTAGAAAAAGAAGATCGTTTAATAGCTATTGATAATTTTACGTATCGTATTATTAATGAAGAAGTACTAGAGTTAAATGTTGATATTTTAATTAGAGGCTTAGAAAAGGTGGAAATAATAGAAGAAGAGGAAGAAAAAGTAGAAGCACCAATAGATGTGATAGAAGTAGAACCAGAACAGCTAGAAATAGAAGAACAACCTGCACCTGTCGCTGTTGATACTAGAAAAGCAGCAGAAGAAGAAGCTATTCCGGTATCTGTTGATAGGAACGAAACAGCAGCTACTATAGAAATGCGTGAAGCGCTAGAAACCTTTTCTCCACCAAGTGAAACATTAGAAAGTAAAGAAGATATAGCAGATAAACAAGCGGCAATTAATGCTTTAGCAGAAGAGTGGACGGAACAGGAAAAACCTGTTGAAACAGTTGAGGCAACTACGGATGAAGAAACAATTCCGGTTATGAATTCTATTTTCTCAGCCTTTGCTAATACCGATGAAACATATAGTACTTATTCTGTATATATTATGAGACCTGAAGATAACTTGGAAGAAGTGATGATGCGATATGGCATTACCAGAGAAGATTTAAGCCATTATAATGATTTGGAAAATGTTAGGCCTGGTAGTAAATTGATTATTCCAACCGCCGATGCTAATGCCTAGTTTACAAGAAATCTTAGGAGAAGATCATTTTGTTCAAAAATACAGTTATCAAAAAGATATTCGCTTTTTACAATTACCCGATCAAAAAGTGGTGCTTAAACCAAAAAAAAGATACGACTTAGAAACGGTGTATCGTTATTTACAAGATCATCATGTTACAAGTTACGTAAGTCCTCTTGCCATTGAAAAGAATGAAGTCCTATTCCCTTATTGTGAGGATGCTTTATTAACGGCTGATGAGAAAGCTAAGAAGATGTTGTATACGTTAAGTATTTGGCAAAATAAAACCACTACCCATCAACGATTAGATATAGATGAAGTAAAAGCTAGGTATGAGATGTATCGCAAAAAAATAGCAGATACTAATCTCTATTATCATAATTTGCAAGATATGATTGAAACGAAAGTGTATATGGCTCCTAGCGAATATTTATTAGTGCGTAATAGTAGTTTAATTTATGCAGCACTTGCCTATAGTCAACAAGCTTTAGAAGAGTGGTATCAACGTATACAACAAAAGAAGAGCAAAAGGCAAGTATATTGTCATGGAAAATGTGAGCTATCTCATTTTTTAGGTAGTGATAATGGTTATTTTATCAGTTTAGAAAATGCCCACTTAGGAGACGTATGGGAAGATTTTGCCTGTTTTTATCGTCAAGATTTTCAACAAGTAGATATGATTTCTAGTTTTCATTTTTATCAGCACAAATATCCCTTTACCAAAGAAGAACAATTAGCTCTTTATGTAGAGCTTTCTCTTCCTGAAATCATCGATATTTATCCGTCTTCTTTACAAAAGTGTCAACAGTTAACTAAATTTATAGAATATTTGATGCGAACCAGTGAATTTTTATCAGAACAACAGAAGAAAAATCAAGAACACTAAAAGTACTAGTTCTAATAAGAGTAGAATGGCATGGAATCTTGTGACTAAGAAAATAAGTAATAAAGCCTGATATAAAATAATGACAGTTAAAGCGATAATTGCACCAAGATAGAGAAGACTTGTTCTTCTTTTTTGCTTGCAATAAGGGCAACGACAGAAAAAATTGTGTTTATTTCCTTTAAACTTCATAGGCTTCACCTACTATAGTGTATGTCATAACTAGCACTTTTGCTGCTAGTTGCTTTCTTTATTTACAGTAAAAAAATTGTCAAATATTTCAAATGCCGCTTGCTGAATGAATAACGATATGCTAACATGATAATAAGAAAGATAGGAGAAAGGAGTTGTATAGCTATGAAAAGAATCAATTGTTTTGCTATATTACTTTCTTTCAAAAATACAGATAGCAGCTGGTTAACCTGGAGGGGGGTATTTAACCAGTAGATTTTTTTGGTATAAATGTGTCACAATAAGAGCAGGATAAGAATATCTTGTTCTTTTTGGTGGATAAAAAAGTGAAAGGAGTAAAAAGAAAAAAGAGTTAGTGATATCAATCATAGCAGTTATCATCTTAGTATTAGCAATTGTAGGAGTGAGTTTCGCAGCATTTAGTTATAGTAGAACCGGTTCAACCGTTAATACGATTACAACCGGTGCCATCTCAATGACTTATACCGAAACTAGTAATGTCATTAAT